>JABMRB010000895.1 GCA_013202865.1 Candidatus Nealsoniibacteriota bacterium
AGTAAAACACCAGTTACAAGTGGCCCGGGGGTGCTGTCACTCGACACGTTTCTGTCCGAAATGCGGCCGGCGGTTGCTGTCACTTGGCCCTTGACACATTAGGAAAGTGTCAAGTGTCAAGAGTTGACCCCGAATCCGAATCCCGAATCCCCGCCGAATCCCCGAATCCCCGAATCCGCGAATCCGAATCGACCCCGAATCCATTGTCGCCGGCCAAAGATATTTGTCAACCAGTTCACCGTCACACCCCGCAACGTGAAAACGTAGGGTGCGTGCAACGCACCCCACGAAACAGAATCCCGACCGTCACAGATTCCGGGCACCCCAGTCTCCAGGGCCGTTCACGGCCCTTGTCCGCCGCAGGCGGTATTAGGCCCGAAGCCCAGCGTCTGCCGCCATCCGTCGATATTATCGGATGCAGAAGCTACGGACGACCTTCCTGCTGCTGTAGTGTCATCTCAGCAACTCGCCCAATTTCGCGTAGCCGCGCCGGCCTAGGTAGTTGATGAGTTCGACCGCAACTGCACGAGCCTCATCGCCGGCCTTCATTGCCGTGTCGAGAATCTTCCTTGCGTCATCGATCCACCCACCAATGCGCCAGCCCTCTCGATCTCCTCGGGCCATCCGATCGAGAATGCGCACTGATCTTGCAGGGTTGTGTTGAGCAATCTTGGCAAGCTGCTCCACAACGGCGTAGTCGTGCTGAAAAATCGGCACCACTTCAACAAATTGCTCGAGTTGTTCCATTGCCCATTGTTCGGGAAACTGTCCGGACGAGAACCATTCGCCGAAAAACCAACTATCCGGGCTCTCCTCTGCGTCCTTCTTGCCCTCACTACCCCAGTAGACCGTCCAAAGCTCCATGAATCGCTCCACAACCTCCGCTGGAACCTTCTTGTCGCCCTCCAACCTCTGCCCGATGAATCCGATAGCATGCCGTCGGACGTAAGGATTCGAATTGGCGAAGAATCTTCGAAGCAACCCCCCATCGTCATCCAGCCCGAGTTGTCCGTAACCATAGAGAACCATCAAGTGCTCGCCGAGATGGTTCATCGGCTCCCCCTCCCCATCTGATTCCTCGGTGAGTTGCACAGTCGCGGCTTGCTCCACTGCATAAGCGAACTGCGACTGGAATAGCCTGTAGAACTCTATGTACGGCTGCCCCCAAACCAGGAATGCATTCCACGCCGCCCAGCCGTGAGCCACGGGCGGCTCTTGTTCAATGGCCTTCAAGTCGAACAGTTGATCGGCATTCGCTGCCAGCCACTGTTTGTCGATCCGGTAGATCACGCCAATCCGCATTCCGATCACTGACATAGCTTCGACGCTTCTGTTCTGCGGCGCGATCTGCCACTGGAGCATTTTACGAATCTCAGGCATCACGTCAAATCCGCCCGGAATGACCCCTTGCTTACCATCGACTTTCTTGAGGTGATTACCAACCCAATCCGCATACTCCAACGCAGTTCTTACCGCCTGGCCTCGCGGCGAGTTGATGCCGTCGTCGACGTAGTCATGCCCGCGGGGGTCCACCTGGGATACGTCGTGAACAATACAGGACTCTTCTGGGTCCCGGCAGAGTTGATCGAGCAGCGCCCATATCGGTTCTCGATATTCGTGTAGCGAATACCTTGGAGCATCCTCGGACTTGGCCTTGCAGATGATTTCGACAAATCCTGAAATTTCGTTCCGGCTCCATTGCCAGTCTTTGTCAACCAAGGCATCCCGTTCGACCTCCGGCGTAGTTCGTTCCTCGACGGGCCGGTCGACGACCCATTTACACAGATCGAGCACTGCCGGAATGTCGATCTCTCGATCGGCAGCGACCGCTTTGCCCATTTGGTCAATAAAACCGCGCACATAGATTGCAGGCCGGCCTCTCAGGAGATGCGATAGCGAAGAGAATGCTTCGGGTTTGCTGCCGACGTACTGTTTGAAAGTTGAAGCCAGTCCCTCAATGTCCGGCGTCCTGAACCCGCGCTCTTTCGGCCTCCACGAAGAGACGGTCTCGACAGCCTGTTCGAATGTCATTCCAGAAAGTCCGTCAACTGCCACTGGGCTTTGGGAACCCCAGCCGGACTCCGTGTAGACGTTCAGGTCGGCCAGTTTGGGTTCACCTTCCTCGCCGAGCATCCGCTCATAGAACTTCCGACGCTCCCCCTGCAAGTGTTCTCGCACCCAGTGTAGTTTCTCGAACTGCCAGTAGTGAATTCGGCCCTGTCGATCTTCGTCCGTCGCATCGCGCCCGAGATTCCCCTTGATGGACTCGTCGAAGTTCGACATATCCGGACCGTCGTCGATCCATTGAAACCAGATAGTCTTCTCCTCCGGCCTCAGAACATTCAGGCGACGCCCGACAAGCATCGCGTACTCGTGCTTGAATTGGTAACTGTCAAACAATTCACGATCCAGGATTTCACGTCGGGCAAGGTCTGCGCGTTGCTCCGCGAACTCGTTGATCAGATGAAGCCTGAGCCGCTTGAAGACAAGATACGTATAGTCCTCCACGATCGTCAGCGCCTCGTCAAGCGAGAGTTGCCCGCCGTTGACTGCCTGCTCAAATCCCTCCCTGACAATGCCAACCATCGCGCCTGCAAAATCGTAGTCGCCGTTTTGGCCATGCTCTTCAATTGCCGGCCGCCACGTGTACGAGTAATCGTTCCCCGTTTTCTCGTCAACCTGCTTCTTGGCGTCAACCGACGCCTTCAGCCAATCGCACAGCTTCCTCAAGAACACTTGCGGAGTTCGGACGATCAAGAGAGGCGCCACCTTCTTGAGCCCCTCCCTATACCAGTATTCATCTCGCCGGCGCGGTTCTTCTTCACCCTTTTCAAACGTGGGCGTGTATAGGGCGTCGGCAAGGTCCAGTGCCGCATCGACCTCGCTTTCCTCCGCAAGCCGGACGCACAAATCGCTAGCATCTGCAAAGTGAATCCACAGCGTTCCATCTTGTGCCGCTTGCCCGATCTTCGGCACGAGTTTGGTGGCAATCTCGGCTGGCATTGCCAGTGCTGCGTGGATTATGTCAGCGATGACCGACGGGTTATCCGCTTCAACCTCTGCAAGGACATCGGCCACTTCGGAGGGGGCGCGCGAAGCCATGCGCACGAGGTACTTTGACTCAGACCAAATCGAATACTGTACGCCCGAATCCGCATTTTGGCTAGTTTCGGGTGGATGAGCGAAAAAGCCGCTGTTCCTCAACGGTGCAATCCAGTCTGCCCGGTCCAGCTTTCGGAAGAATTCTCGCCGAACGTCTGTGTCTCGAAGCATGTCCTCTAACTCGACTAGAGCTTGCGGAGAGCCATTGTACCGATCTAAGACTTGCTCCAATATGTGGATCTTATCGAAGAAAAGCAGTTTACTGGCCATTCGAATCTCCTTTCCAGCCGTGAGACGTACTTGGCGTCTTAAGGTCAACCAGTTCTTCAAGGGCATACCGTAGCCGAAAATGTTTCTTGTTCGGTGCTGGGTACCACACTGGTGTGATGTCCATACGCCGAAAGCGCCTGTCTTCCTCTTGCTGTTCGGATCGACTCCGCTCCTGGTCCGGTTCCCCCCCTTCCCCTTTCACTTCGGGTATCGGTAACAAGATGAAACGCGGAGGTGGCTTGCTTCGTTCACCCTGTTGCCGCAAAATCATTTGTCGAACGCGTTGGTGCTCCTTGCAGATGCCAAATACCTCCCGCATAACTGGTTCGCGTAGACGACAGCCCATGAAAACGATTGGATCGTTTTCAAGTGTTGGCATAAGAAAGCTCATCACGTTGCCGCCGTTGTGATAAGCTGCGTCGAATTCACCACGAGCAAGGACGATTGTTCCATCGACGGGAGTGGTGCCCTCTTTAATAAAGCCGTGCAAGTAATGGACCGTTCGATTTCCAATATCCCCGCGATCAAGGCTGGGAAATGCTTTCACACCACCGGAACACCGGTGGCACTCCGAGCGAGCCTCGAAGGCGACTAGCGGGTCGAGGTTGACTGTCAGGTAGGAATCAAACGGGAGTGTGAACAGAGCGCGATACGTCAGAGTAGTATTCTCCGCAGGGCGGCCGAACGTCTCGCCCAGGAAAGAAAAATACTCGTTCTCCGCACAATCCTTCGCATCCTGCGCCGCATCCAGAAACTTCTCGGGGTGGCTGTCATCATTGACACGGTGGGGGCTCCCGCACCTTTCACACAAATCGTTGACCAACTTAGTCCATGAAGGGTAGTGCTCGGCGGACAAGCCCGATCCGACGAATGCCACGCACTTCCTCTTCTTGCTGAGGATTACGTCCCTAAGTTCCTTAGGTAGTCGAGGTCGTTCAGGTGACAGTTCTAACATTCAGAACCCCTTGATAGCGTGCCCAATGCCTCGGTCGGCTCGTCGCTTCACGATCCACTCAACTCCACATGGAGAACACGATCTCAGGCACCAAACATGCGGTCTATCCTTCGGCAATGATCTCCCCGCCAAATTAGGCAAACCTCCCGGTCACCACTGGGCTGGATCTTCGCGGAACCGGCGACGGGCCGTGCGGACGGCCACTGACCCCAATCACAACCCAGGATGCTCCGATCAGTCTAGCATTCCCCGCCGCGACGTCAACCCCCGGCTCCGGGCCGCGAGGACACGATCGGCGGCCAGGTCCCTCTCCGCCGGAACGGCCTTCCAGGATGTCGCGCTGACGTTGTCCGCATGGTAGCGCGGATTCTGCTTCAGCGAGGCGGAGCCTCGGGGACATTGCGTCCCCAGGCGGAGCCTGGGGACGAGAGCGAACTGGCCCAGTTTTTCTGCTGGAAATCAGCCGCGCAATACGATACATTTGTCCTTATGCTGCGCCGGCAGCGAGGGACGCTGTGCGG
>JABMRB010000896.1 GCA_013202865.1 Candidatus Nealsoniibacteriota bacterium
CCGGCGACGTGATCACCGGCCAGGCTGGCTCGTCCTCTGGCGAGGCTGGACAAAACTACAACTCATGCTCGACGGCTACCTCGCCGCCAAGCGAAAACAATGTGGGTAAACCTAAGGATGAGGCCCGTAGCACCGCCGGACGGGTGGTTCAAGAGGAAGAGCGGCCACTCGACGAAGCACTTCAGCACCCACTACCAGTTCTGGGTCTATTACGTTCGTGAGACCTCGGCTCCGCTCAGCCACGCCAGTTTGGCCTTGTACTGCTTCCTTCGGCACTGTGCCATCACCGGGTTCACTCCCCAGCACGGATTTTCCCATTCGTATCTTGCGGCCGTGCTGCGGTGTCAACGAGAGACGGTCCTGCTGGGCTTGGATGCGTTGCATCAAGCTGGGTTCTTGGCGGCCGACACCGACATGCGTTTCAAGTTCTTCGAGCTTACCGACCAGCAGTTAGGGTGTTTCGCCGACAAGGCTGAAGCTTCTCCCAAAAAAGGTGGCGTTTTCAGCTTCGCGAAGGAGGTTTCCGGAGATGCGTATTCTGGTTGGGACCAGGCGTCCCGCCACAAAGCAGTCGACGAGACGACCACGTTCGATGATTTGGTGAAGCTGCTGTTCCGTCCCAACGCCGGTGTGAGCCGCGAAGACGCCGAACAACGCGCTCGACAGGTGATCGAGGAGAACGCCGAGGAGTGGGAAATGTGTCCGCGGCAGGTGCTGTTGGATGTTCACAATCGGTTTGGCATCGCACCTGCCTCGCGGCTAAAGGCCCATCCGGAACTGTGGGAAGAAATCCTCGACATCCGGCAAGGGCAAGCAAGACAACTGACGGCCCTTCGCAAATCGGGCAGGTAGGCATGATTGTGTTCGTGAAACTGTTGGGTTTTGGCCCGGTGATGAAGCAACCGGCTGGTCTTGCCCTTACTGGCTTCTGGCATGGTTTGCCGACAACCGACGGTCGATCGGGCGCCGTTGCGCGAGCGTCCCAAGACTGCACGGCAGCTCGTGGGCCTCCAGATGGCCGCAATGAAACACTGGACAACCGCAACCAGAGTTGACCATCGGGAAATGCAGGTCGAGATAATCTGGACAATTACGACAAAAAACACGACAGCACCTACTCTCTTAGTATGCAATAACGCATTTTAGCAAAGGATACAACCATGACGGACTACTTCGACGTTTGTCTTAGCGTAACTGGAAACCCAACGAACGTGCGGGAATTTGTCACTAGCCTATGGAGGCAAACACAACGTGGGGACGCAGACTTCACAATGATCGGCGACACTGACGCCATACTGTACCAGGGAGACGAGCATCCGATTGATGACCCGAAAATCGAGTACGATCCTTACGAGGACCCGTATGTCGCTCGGTTTTCCGGAAGTGCAATGGGCGAATTCCCATATTTTTCTCTGCGGGAGGAATCGAAGAAGTGGCCCGACCTCGACTTCCGGTGCAACTTCTTTCGACTCAGAAACGGAATAGAGGAGACTTTGAACCATGCTGACTTCCATTTCTGGTCGGCCAGTCCCAAGTACACCCCGATACATCACTGGGACATTAACGTGGAAACACCAGTTGAGAAGGATGTCGGTTTGGCGATCCAGGAAAGGCTGCAAGACGAGGGCATTTTCATTTCGACGGCGCCGGGCAAGCCCCCCCTTGACTTCGCGGATACGGTCTCCGGTCGCTACATGGGGGTCTCTCGCAAAAGCATTGACGAAATCACCAGGTGGTTCTATGAGCACTACAGCGTTCGGGTGCGGGACAAGGGATCCTACGCCGCAACATTGGACGAGTTAGCGTATCTCCGTGATATCGAGTGTGGAACTTGGGCATCCGGCCTCGAAACGAAGTTCGGGAACGGCCAACCTGTGTTTTCCGATCAGCTTCGCCCCTTCCGCGAGATTCTTGAACGCCAGATCACTTTGACGGGAGTTGAACAAGCCTTCGTCGTCGCCGGCCTCCTGCGTTATGGACAGGACAAGTTCAGAAGATGGAATTTCTGCCAGCAGCGTCTGGGGATGTTGATCGGCAAGAACCTGGCGAGTTCCCTCTGGCAGCAATTTGACGACAAAACTCCGGTTGACTACGAAGCCATCTCCCAACGCTTGACTGGCGTTCAATGGTCGCAAGACTGCCCGCCCATGGGATTTGAGTTGGAACAGGTCCTCCAAGGCTACGGTGAGCACGTAGGCGGCCCCGATCGTGACGAACGCTTCAAAGTAGTTGAGAAGGCCATGCGATCACCACAATGGACGACCCGTTGGCCCTTGTGGGAGATCGAAATGCCTTCCTGACGTTCCTGCTCATGGGATTGCTCTCATCCACCTCGTTCTCGGACGAGGTGGTTTTCTTTTGGGCTGTCGGCGCGTCCGCATCCGACTCTACCGCGGTCTTCCGGCAAGCTCCATCCGGCCATCCCACCGCCCCCCAAGTTATTAGAACCAAACTCTGCCCAAATCCGTTATTAACTGGCTGTGCCTCCGTCAGCCACCAGATTATTATCGCTGCTGCCGGTTTGGACGCGGCTTCCTTTGTTCGGCGGGATTAGTCGTCTCATAAGAAGGTGGGGCTCCTCGTTGGTTGCTCCTTGCTGGTGTGGTGGCTCCCGG
>JABMRB010000897.1 GCA_013202865.1 Candidatus Nealsoniibacteriota bacterium
AATGCCCGGCCTACCCGATCCGCACCGTTTTCGACGGCAAATACCGATACATCCGCAACCTGACGCCCGGCGAGATCTACATCGAGAAGCATCTGATGGGCGTGCAGGGCAACGGCGCCTTGAACAACCCGTATTGGGGCACGTGGGTCGGGCAGGCATGGAACAACCCGCACACCTACCAACTCGTCAAGCGATACACACGTCGGCCGGCCGAGCAGCTCTACCACACGGCCGACGATCCCTACGAGCTCAGCAACCTGGCCGCCGACGCGCAGCACGCCCAACTCAAGGCCCAACTGCAAGCAGAACTCGATCGCTGGATGAAAGCCCAAGGCGACCCGGGCATCGCCCAAGACACCCACGAAGCCATTCAAGCCGCCCGGCAAGGCAAGCATCTTTATTACCCGCCCGATTTGCGCTGAGTCAGATCAGCGGGTAGCAGCGATGATTTTTGCGGCGAAGACATTGCCAACTCGAAAAGCTAATTCGCAAAATCGTCGGTGCGGCGCAGCCGCAAGAGGGCTTGCACTCGCCGAGCCGCCTCTTGTGGCTAGTTGAACGGCGCCCCCTTTGTCCCTCATACAAGCTCGAAGCGCAAGCGAGTGGATTCACGCGCTGATAGGCTGCCAGAACGACAGGCTATCTCGAGCCTACGGGGAATCAGCCGCTGCCGGGGCCGCCAGTTCGCCGGATAGATTCTGGGTGTCATCGATCTGTGCTTCAAGGATATGAAGAAAAGCTGCTAGTTCGTCGAAGCAGAAGAATTGCGTTTTGGCAGTCGGTGGGTTCTGCTGAATCTTCGCCAGCACATCCACCTCCGCCATATGTGCGAGTCCGGCGATCACCAGGTAGCGGATGTCCACTATTTTCTCGTCCCGTAGGCCCAACTCGTCGAGGAGAGCGGTTCGATGAGTTGCGACCACCACCGACCAGTCGCGTATTTGATCGAACCCTTGATTCAGTTCGCTGTGCAGTTTTCCTTTCTTTGTGGATAGTGGGGTTTGCGGCTTTTCGATTTCAACCAAGTAGAGGATGTTCTGACTTGTCAAAACCGCAAAATCTGCCACCTTCTTTGTGAGGATCGGCGGCTTGTGAAAAATTCTCACGGGAGACAGAAACGCCCAAAACACAGGGTGAGCTTCCATGAACTTCTGGACATCTTCCTCCCGAGGAGACGAGTTGATAAGCGACTGATAGTCACGGGCAATCCCGGATAGTTCGCCCTTTTCGTAGAGTGGCCGGAAACGGCCGAATGTCTCCCCTACCAACTCGGCTCTTGGGCGTCGAAAGAGATCATGTATTCCTCGTTTAATGAACGTGAGATCCATGACACAATTGCCGCACTCGCACCGCCACTCGTCGGGGGTGTTCTGTAATGCGACAGCCTTTGCCGGACTCTTCTTCATGGGTTTCGTCGGATCCAAGGCCGCATAGCACCACAGTTCGTCTTCACACTTTGAGCATTGAATATGCGTCACGATCGCGTTTGCAGCATCGGGACGGCTCGCGATGGCCCGCCGCTCAGTCTCCAGAATCGGCGGTGGTTCAACGAAACGGAACAATAGTTTGCCAAGCCGATGCCGCTGTGAACCAACCTCGATGTCGACCAGAACGACTCCCGGCGAATTCAACTGAAGAGGTGGTGCCGGGCTTGGGATGATTTCGTAAGCTCCAGGCTCATCGCCCTGGTTGATCTCAAGTTCGTAATTGAGTTGCAACTCAAATCCTTCTTGCGAAGGAGGGGTTTGTATTGGAACAACCCTCTGCAATTTGGAGCCTTGGTTCTCTGGATTAGTGTCAACTCGCTGCAAAACGAATCGTTGCGTTGTCCAAGCAGAAGTAGTCGGGCTCTTTTCCTCTGTAAATATCAACTTGTACTCGTACTCTCTGCGTGAAAACAGGAAGTCCTTTCTTACACCGATTAGACATCGCAGGCCTTGGAGTGAGTGGGGGAAGAACGGCAGGAACCAAGTGTTCGCGACGCCCAAGATGTCCAAGCCGTAACCATGAACGGCGGCCTTCCGAGCTAATCCCAAGAAAACAAAGGGCAACTCAGATGTATCAACAGTTTCTGGCATATTGGATTCCTGTTTACTGAAAATGAGGAATTGACGATGATTGTAGCAGCCCCAGCCGTCAAAGTCAGTCCGAGATACTCCGTGGGACGTTGCTGGCAGACCTTTCTTGAAGAGACCAATGCAACAAGTGCGACCAAACGGTGAAGAGCACCTCGGTCACATCGATCGTTGCGTGAAGGCTGCACAGCCGCCCGCCCATTGACAAATAGCCAAACGCCCGAGCCCCGACTGCCTCGGGGTTTGGCGGGGCGATGCTACGGCCGTGCTACGGGCCGATCGCGGAGCTTGGCAGAATAGACACCATAGCGACTCTGGGTAACGTGCAAGGGCATTGCTGGTGGAAACTAAGAACTACGTGTCGAAGGGAGCCTTTCGGTATCACGCACCAGGCGTTTCTTGCCGTCACCCGCCCGCGCACGAAAAAAGGGGCGGCAGTGCGGGTACTGCCGCCCCAGACGCGGGTCAACGAGGTGTTTGACTCGAGTTAGGGTAATGTGGTTGCGTCTCGCGGAGCGAGACGACTACTCTAGAACCTCCGAATGCCCATGATCCCGTTGTTGGCCAACGGGAAGAAGGGGGCGAAGCGGTTGATTGCGCAGTGGTTGTGGCAGGGGCCTAACGTCAACTCCAGCCCGACCGACACGTTCCACATCTCTTCGTCCTGGCCGGTGATTCCGCCGGAACTGGGCAGCACGTAGTTGAAATTGCCTACCAACGACGTCCGTGGGCTCAGCGGTACTCGGGCGTCGGCACCGAAGATGAATTCGCCCGGCTCGTCGGCGATGCCGATCCACATCGTCGTCCGTGCGCCGCTCTCCCAGCAACGGCTGTAGTAGAGGTTGCCCTGCGAAATCGGCCGGAACCGTTCGGTCGTGAAGCCGATTTGCGGACTGCCGACCACGGCCGTATCGCCCTGGTCGGGGATACAGGCCCAGATGCCCAGCTCGCTCTGCGGCGTCAACTGGTAGCCGAGCTTCACTCGCCATTGCGAAAAGACCATCGAGGAATAGTATTCGTCGTGCAGCCAGTCGTAGGCGAACCCCCAGCTCAACTTCGGTGCCCGGCAGGAGTTCCGCTGGAACAGCCCGATGGTGGTGAAGTTTTGCGTACGGATTCTGCTGCCGGTGAACTGCGTGCCGTGCAGGTCGGACAGGATGGCGCTGGTTCCCGCCTGAACGCCGATGCCCAACGGCTCGGACAACGGAATGGCACCGTTGACGCCGAACTGGAAGCCGAAGTTTCCGTTCTGATTGTCCAGATCGAGCGGGCCCTTGAAGGCGTCGACGGAACTCGACAGCGTGAAATCCTGCAAGCCGTGGTCGTAGGCCGCGCGAAGATTGCCGAACGCCTGCTGCCCGTCTTCGTACAAGATGGTCGCGTCGTCGTACACCGTCGTCTCGTCGGAAGTCACGGCCTCTTCGTGGAAGGGGCTGCCGCCGTCCTTGGTCGCAGTGCCCGCGCCCGGCGGCGGCGGATCGGCCAGTGTGGGGCTGGGTTCGACCATGCTGGTTTGCGTGACCTGGGAGGTGGAATGCTGATCGGCGTTGTTGCCCGGCTGGGCCAGCGTGGGCCCTGCGATCGACGTGTCCGTTGCGTGGACGACGCCGATTTGTCTTCTGACGACCAATCCGTCCAGAGAGGCCTCCACCCGCCCTAGTTCCTCTTCGCCGAATGCCCGCTTGGCCAGCACGAGAATGTACTGGCGCTCCTTCTCGGTCAGCTTGCCGTCGGCAGTGGCCGCGACCATCTCGGCCCGAACCAACTGCCGTGCGGCCAGGCCAACCCGACCTTGGGGCGTTGCCGCGATGCCCTCGGTCGCACCGCCGGTGAGGACGGCCGTCGCTAGGGCGACGTGAAAAACAGATAATCGGATTCTCATGGGATGGTCCCTCCTGTAACTCGAAACACCTTGTCGATCCCGGCGATGGGCCTCGCGGCGCGGGTCGAAGCGCCAATATCCCACCGCATCCCTGTGCATCCCGCTACGACTGCTACAGGTAGAAATGTCATCGGGATCGATTCAACCGGAACTTGACGCACAGCCCCCCTAACCGGCACATTTCCTGCACCCCCGGCGGAACAATCGGAATAAGCAGAACAACCGGAACAACCGGCAAGGATTACCGCCTCGACCCATTTTGACATCGGGTCGTTGACAGCCGGGACGCCGACGGGCAGAATTGGCCGGATGCACGAATACTTCATGAAACTCGCGTTGGAAGAGGCCGCCCAGGCAGTTCGAGAAGAGGAGGTGCCGATCGGGGCGGTGATTGTCTACGAGAACCGCCTGATCGCCCGGGCGCACAACCAGCGGGAGCAGCTCCACGACCCGACGGCCCAC
>JABMRB010000898.1 GCA_013202865.1 Candidatus Nealsoniibacteriota bacterium
CGCCCCAACGCGCGCCCCAAACTGCCAATTATCACCGCCGCAAGCTAAAAAAGCCCGTTCCTGCACCCGCCATCGCCGGTGGGGTATACTCGGCAAATGGACCGCTTTCGTCCCGACGTACCAGCGAACGACCCCAATGGACGACCAACTCCACCCCCCCCGAAATATCGCCCTGGTGGCTGCCATCTTTGAGGGTGGGCTGGCTGTCGCGGCAGTCGGCATCGGATGGATAACCGGCCGGGATGCGCTCGATTCGCTCCCCGACACAACCGACGGCGTCGTCAAGGGGCTCGGCTACGGGCTGCTCGCCACGCTGCCACCGCTGCTGTTGATGTGGGGATGCCTGAAGTGGCCGGTCGGGCCCATTCGGGGCCTGGTTCATTTGGTCGATACGCTGCTCGTACCCATGTTTCGCCAGTGCAACCTGCTGGAACTGGCCGTGATTTCGCTGCTGGCCGGGCTGGGCGAAGAGATGCTCTTTCGCAGTATCGTTCAGCAGGGTGTCGCAGACGGAGTGGGCGGCACGCACGGCGTATGGATCGGGCTGGTTGCGGCCGCGGTGCTCTTCGGGCTAATCCACGGGATCACGCCGATGTACGCCCTGCTGGCCACGGCGATCGGGTTCTATCTGGGCGGCCTATGGATAGCTACCGAGAATCTACTGGTCCCCATCACGGCACACGCCGTCTATGATTTCGCGGTGTTCGTTTACCTGGTTCGATGGAGACCGATCCCGTAGCCGGATTCGCAAGAATTCGGTCTTTCGCATTACGACTGAATTCTTGCGAATCCAGCTACGGCCCGTCGCACAACTCCACGAACCGATATCGGCGGATCGCCCCGTCGCGGTCGTATCGGTGGTAGTCGCTCCAAACGACCAGATCCTCGACGGACTCCTCGGCCAACCGGGCGTCGACCAAACGACTGAGCGTCGAATCACGTGGGACGCCCGTGCCATCAACCGCCTCGCAGAGCAGCAAGTGCGTGAACCCGGCGTCGAGCAGTGTGCGGCTCAGTTTGGCCGGGGTGTCGACGGCCCGATCGTAGTGCGTGTGACGCCGGTAGACGTTTTCCCGCGTGACTCGTCGATCGAAGTAGAACGTCCGGTAGTCCTGGCTGAGGATGTGATCGCCCGGGTCCGTGAGGATGTTGGCTATCCGCGTGGCCCCATAGGAGGGCTCTTGCCGATCCAGGTAACTGTCGCGATCTTCCCAACCGACGGCCACGGCCAGCTTGTCGGCCGATCGGGCCACGGCCACGGTGCAGTAGACGGCCAACGTGCCGGCAAACGTCGCCGTGGCGATCCATCGGGCGCGATTCGGAAACCGGCGCAGCTCGATCCAGAACCAGACCGCCGCCGTAGCTGCCAACGGTACCACGGGAAAGAGGAACCGCACGTTTTGACGCAACAAGTACCAAAGCACGAAGTAGCCACCGGCCACCGCCAGCAGGATTCCTAATCCACGCAGCCGTCGGCAGAAGGCCACACCCGGTACGGCCGCCAGCAGCAGCACGCCGAGTTGATGTCCGCGGCCGCCAAACCGCCCGGGCTCCATCGTTATCTGCCACGGTGCGACGGCCAATCCCAGCGGACCGCGGCCCAGCGGCGACTTGCTCTTCGGCAGGGTTTCGCGGCCGTCCGCAGCCGCCTCGGCCTTGCAGAGGATCTCGTTGCCGAAGGGATAGACCGGGTTGCCGCGATACCAGGCCGCCCGCACGTACCAAATCCCGCCGGTGCTCATCGCCACGACGGCCACCACGGCCGCCCCTTGCAGCAACAGCCGGCGCCCGCCGCTGTGGCGCCACAGCATCCAAAGCCAGGTGATCGCGACGGCCGCGGCGAAGACCAGCGCAATGTACTTCGTTCCCAGCGCCCCTCCGCCGGCCAGACCGGCAACGACGAACCAGCGGCGACCCTCTTCGTTGACCACCGCCCGCCACCATGCCGCCAGCGCAAGCGTGGTCATCACGGCCAACGCGACGTCGTTCAGCGGCGCGGTCATCTGGTTGTTCACGCCGGGCGTAAGCACAACGACCGCCCCGACGACCCATGCCCAACGCCGCCCGAGGATCGGCGCGGCCAGCACGGCCGCAGCCAGCCCCAGCAGCACACCCAGCCCCCAGTGGATCAGTTGTGCACACACGCCGCCGTCGAGTGCCAGCCCCCAGAGATACCACATCTCGGCAGTCAACGGAAACGTGCCGTTGTCGTGATGCGGCAGATGCAAGATGCGGTGCTCGGCCAGGAAAATCTTGGGCAGCTCGAGGTGATAGCACAGCGCGTCGCCGGCCGTCGGTGGGGCCATGGCGCCGATAAGCGATCCGGCACATGCAATGACCGCCGCCGCCAGCACGCCGCGCAGCAACCAGCGCGGCGGCGGGGTCCACGGTTCGTCGGCCGGAGCCTCTTCGGGCCCGGACCACGTCGGTCGCTCGGCAATTACCGTCAGGCCGTGACCCATCTCGCCCAGCCCCCAAACGCACGCGATCAGCGTGACCACGCCGATCACCGGCACGTACAACCAGCCCACGAGCCCCAAGGCGGTCCACAACAGCCCGGCCGCGATCAGCCCCAAGGCCATGCTCCAAACGGCCGTCGCCAGGCATCCCTCCTGCCGGAGTCCCAATCCACGCAAGATCGGCCGCCCCATACCAAACGTGGCGACCGCGATTGCCAGGAAGGCCAGCAGTGAAACGAGCGATTCGAGCATTGGAGTGGGGAGTAGGGAGTGGGGAGTGGATAGTGGATGTCTAGAACTCGTATAGGAATAACTTCCCGATTCAGTTCTTGGGTGTTGGCTTTGAGCTTTGAGCGTTGAGCTATGAGTAATGGACTTTCTCACTGCTCACTGCTCATTGCTCACAGCCAAATCGGGACGTAATTCCTGTACGACTTCTTACGGGCTAACTGCTGGCACTCCGATAGCTTAACAGCGCCCGGTGAAATAGCCAACGGGAGGCCGCCAGACTGGCTACGGTGGCAATCACGGCGAAACCGGCCAGGAACCAGTTCTGCAGGTGCAACGGGCGAACCAGGATACGGGCCGGGACGTTCACGGCGATCAGCACGGGAATGACGAACTTGAACGTCCACAGCAACGCCATACCGAGGCCCTCCTTTTCGTATATCTCCATCGGATAGCGGGAAAAATTCGTGATGTAGAACCAGAAATCCAGCAGCGTGCGGTTGCGGCCCAGCCAGATGCTCGTCGAGGCCATGGCGATCATCAGGCTGTAGTAGATCGTCACGCCGCAGAGCAAATAAAACACGTAAAGCACCGCCTGCAAGGGCCCGGGCACGACACCCAGCTTCGCCAGCGAATAACCCATCAGCAACACGCCACACGTAAACGGCCCGATCGCCGACCATTCGATCCGGCCCAGCGAGACGAGAAACTGCGTGTCGATCGGCTTGACCAACGCGAAGTCGAGCGTACCGGTGCGGATCTGCTCGCTGAACTCCACCGCGTTGCCCAGGAATAGCCCACGGATCATGGCGTTGATCAGCAGCGTGGTCGACAGGAAGAGGAAGAACTCGAATTTACCCCAGTCCTCGCCGATCTTGCCCTTGTCGACGTAGTGGAAGATCAGGACGTAGAACCCCAGGTTCATGAAGACCCAGGACATCGACGAGATCGTGTCGATAATGAAATTCGCCCGAAACGTCATGTCGCGAATCAGGCTGTTGCGTAGGAAGGTCCGCAACACGCTGAGATATCGGGGATGTTGACTCACGGCGGACTATCCTCCGTACCCGGCGTAGCGGCGGACCCCAAAATGGAACGCCACACGCGACGCGATCAGGAAGAAGACGATCCAGGCGAACTGGATCCAGAGCCCGGTCATGAGTTCATCGCCCTGCACCTTGCCGAGAAACACGGCGGCCGGGAAATAGGCCAGATATTGCAACGGCAGCAGCCGCATCAGGTTCTCCCAGAACGGCGGCAGCAGATCGATCGGAAACATGTGGCCGGAGAAGAAGAAGTTGAACAACATGTAGACAAACAGCAGCGACGTGACTTCCAGGAACCAGAAGCTGATCATCCCGATGGTGGCCTCCAGCAGGAACCCCAACAGCAACGCCATCACCAACGAGGCGGCGTAGGCCAGCAGCGTATGGGCGTCGGGCCAACCGCCGAAGTAGTCGCGGCAGATGTAGAAGACCAGCGCGAACGGACCGATCGCCACCACGTAGTAGACCAGCTTATGAGCGATGCGGTTGAGCATCAGGAACCCGAGCATGTCGATCGGCTGGATCAGATACTTCTTGACCGTTCCGTCGCGGACGTCCCGGGCGATCCCCGAGGCCAGCCCCGGCATGCTGGAAAACGCCCGGCTAACCATCGTCAGCAGGTAGTAGGCGATCATGTTGTCATACGTATAATTGCCGACGGTCTTCTCGCCGCGGACGGTTTCGACGGCCTCGAACACAGCCAGCCAGAGAAATATCTGCGTGACAATCGGCAGAAACCGCATCAGCGTGCCGAGCACAAAGTCCCCCCGATAGACCAGCCGTTCTTCGATGCTGATCCGCAG
>JABMRB010000899.1 GCA_013202865.1 Candidatus Nealsoniibacteriota bacterium
CAAGGGGCCGCGAAAGTATTTATTCTGTTTCGCCGAGTAATAGACATGTCGCTGGAAGCGAATGTTGCAAGGCTTGATCTCGATGTCCTGAACGACCTTCGATTCGTCTGCGACACGCACCGCGTCAGGCGGTAGCGTGGTGGGATCGACGGGACACTCGATTTCTTCGTGAATCGTCAGGTCCTTGAAAGAGCGGCCGTCGAGGCCGGTAAGATGAGCAAGGAAGATGCGAAAAAGAAGTATGAGGGCGCCGAAAAGGCCGTCAGGGCGAAAATGGCCGCCGCTCATGGCAAGGGCCCTTCCAAGACCATCACGCGTGAAGACCTCGGCTGCGCCGGGATCGCGATCCGCAAGGCGGTCGCCGAAGGCAAGATCATCGAAGCGCAAGGCCGAGCCAAGATCGAAGCGATGCGAAAGATGGTCGGCGAGCAGGGTAAGGGTGCCGACCGGAAGATCGATTGGGAAAGCATCAAGAAGCGAATCGAGGGCGCTGTGAAACGTGGCGACATGACCCGCGAGCAGGCCGATGCCAAGTACACGGAGATCAAAGAACGGTAACGCCGAGAGACCGGCCAGGCCCGAAGGCGGTCAAAGGTAGATCCGCGTGCAGCCCACGCGATCACCATTGGATCGGCTACGCGCGGCTCGGACGACGGTCCGAGCCGCGCTCTCTTTCGGTGTGGTTGCGCGGGGCGCACCCTCTCGCCCATAGCCGAGGGCGGAAGTCTACGGAACGCCGGGAAACACAAACCCACAAGTGGCGGTAACCGCGGGCCTACACGTTCTCGGGCACCACAAACGGTTTGCGATACTCACGGGTCAACAGCTTGTCGGCCGCTGCGTTACCGATGAACTTTTCCTTCTCGGGGTCGAACTTCAACACCGGCCCCAGCTTGTACGTAGCCTTACCCAGATCGACGCCGATCGCCTGGATGTTGGCTTTGATCGTCTCGAAACTCTCGGCGATCTGCTCGTTGTCGCCGGTGCCCGGCGGCTTCTGACTAAACGGCACTTGCTCGCCCAGCCGGTAGGAGATATTGCCCAGGTGGCACAGCGCCGCCGAGTAGTGGGCCTGTTCGATCTCGCCGTTGACCTCCTCGACCTTCCGGCTGCGGACGCACTTGATGAAGCTGCCGAACGCGCCGCCGTCGGTAACGTGGACCGGCTCGATCTCGACGTCGTAGGTCTTCCCGCCCGTCTTAGGCTGGAACTTGCCGCCGCGGATCACGCCCTCGGTCGTGTAGAACTCGTTGGCCACTTTGAACGGGAAATCCTTGTGCTTGTTGACCAGGCCACGGGTCTCGAACACGACCAGCGTCTCGCCGTAATCGTACACGCACAGTTCCATGTTGGGTGTCTCGCCCTGGTCCTTGAAGTCCGGCCCGTCGACCCAGCGGCCGCCCATGCCCCAGACGCTCTTGGGCAAGGTGCTGTCCTTGACGCCCCATCGGGCAACGTCCATCTCGTGGACGCCCTGGTTGCCCATGTCGCCGTTGCCGGTGTCCCAGAACCAGTGCCAGTTGTAGTGAACGAGGTTCTCGTGATACTTCTGCATCGGTGCCGGGCCGAGCCAGAGGTTGAAATCGAGCTCCTTGGGCGGGGCCTTCGGCTCCTTGAAACCGATGCTCCACCGCGGCTTGCAGCAGTATGCTTTCGACACCAGCAGCTTGCCGTACTTGCCCGCATGGATCGCAGCCATCTCCGCAGCCCGCCCTCCGCTGCTGCGTTGTTGCGTGCCGTGCTGGACGATGCACTTATACTTCCGGGCGGCCTCGACGCACTTGCGACCCTCGAAGACGTTGTGGCTGCACGGCTTCTCGACGTAAACGTCCTTGCCGGCCTGGCACGACCAGACCGTCAACAGCGAGTGCCAGTGGTTCGTCGAGGCCACGGAGACCGCGTCGAGCTGCTTGTCGTCCAACGCCTCGCGAATGTCCTGATGGCACTTGGGCAGCATGCGGTCGCGCTTGCGGACCGACTCGGCCCGCGACTCGAACAACCGGCTGTCGGGATCGACCAGATGCGTGACCTGCACGTCGTCCATGCTGGCGAAGGCGTCCAGGTGATTGCGGCCCCGGCCGTTGATGCCGGCCACGCAGAGCCGGATCGTGTCGTTGGCCCCCAACACCTTGCCCGACGCCTTGGTTCCGGCAATGGTGAACGTGGCGGCAACTCCAGCACTAGCGGCCGCTCGCTTGAGAAAAGTACGTCGCGTCTGGCGGGACATGGGCTCCTCCAGTTTCTTGGTGGGAAAGGGGCGTTTTGCGGTGGGTATTTGTCGGTAGGAAAGTAGTATTACACCAAAATGCCGCGGAAATGTCCAGCCAACCCCCCATGCGGGCTTCATCGTTTAGCGGTCGGGCTTGCCCGACGTTGTTTGGCGGTCGGCCTACCTGACGTTACAATGGGGACGGTTTTTCTCGGTCGCAGCAACGTCGGGCAAGCCCGACCGCTAAACGTGTCGCCCTCACAACTCACTCTCGACGAAAGTAATTGCCCATGAGAATCCGTTGCCTACCGATCATCTGTCTGCTGCTCGTCGGAGTGTTCCTTCCACGGCAGGTCGTTGCGGCCGACGCGCCGCAACGTCCCAATATCCTCTGGATCACCTGCGAAGACATCAGCCCCGACCTGGGGTGCTACGGTGCGGCCGGGGCGATCACGCCGAACCTCGACCGGCTAGCTGCCGATGGGGTTCGCTACGACAACGCCTTCGCCCTGGCCGGCGTCTGTGCCGTGTCGCGTTCCAGCCTGATCACCGGGATGTACTCGTCGACGTTGGGTTCGCAAGGCATGCGGTCCCGTACGCGGCTGCCGGAGCACGTCAAGTGCTTCTCCGAACTGCTTCGCGACGCGGGCTACTACTGCACGAACCGTTCAAAGACCGACTACAACTTCCCGGTGCCGCCCAACGCATGGGATAAGTCCAGCGGCAAGGCCCATTGGCGCGATCGAAAGCCGGACCAGCCGTTCTTCGCCGTCTTCAACTTCACGATGACCCATGAAAGCCAGATCCGCTGCCCGGAGGCCCGATATCAGCAACACCTCACACGCGTGCCGCAGCGGTTGCGTCACGACCCAGCCAAAACTGCCGTGCCGCCGTTCCATCCCGACACCCCCGAGGTCCGCCGCGACTGGGCCCGCTACCACGACCTGATCACCGGCATGGACCTGAAGGTGGCCGACGTGCTGAAACAACTCGATGACGACGGACTGGCCGAGCAGACGATCGTCTTCTTCTATTCCGATCACGGCGCCGGCATGCCGCGATGTAAGAAGTGGAGCTACGACAGCGGGACCCGTGTGCCGCTGATCGTTCGCTTTCCCAAGGCCTTCTCGCACCTATCCGCCGACAAGCCGGGCACGGCCACCGACCGGCTGGTCAGCTTCGTCGACTTCGCCCCCACGGTGTTGAGTCTGGTCGGGTTGCCGATCCCCGAGCATACGCAGGGTCGGGCGTTTCTGGGGCGGCAGGCGACACCGCCACGCGAGTACGTCTACACGATTCGCGACCGGATGGCCGAGCGACACGACATGGTCCGCGGCGTGCGCAGCAAGCGATACCTCTATCTGCGCAACTACATGCCGCATCTGGCCTTCGCCCGGCACTGCTCGTATACGGAAGAAATGCCCACAACGCAGGTCTGGCAACGGTTGGCCGCCGCGGGCAAGCTAACCGGACCGCCCAGTCTGTGGTTCCGCTCTCGCAAGCCGTTGGAGGAACTCTACGACGTGCAGGCCGATCCGCACCAACTCCGCGATCTGGCGGCCGATCCGCGGTACCAGGCGGTTCTCGAAGAGATGCGTGCCGCGCACTTGAATTGGGCGGCCGAGACCCGCGACTTGGGCCTGCTGCCGGAATTCGACATGCTGGCCCGTAGCGAGGGTACCACGCCGCTGGAGATGGGCCGCGATGCACAGCGTTATCCGCGTGGGCGGATCTACGAAGCGGCCGCGTTGACCGGCGCCGGCAAGGAGAAGCTCCCACAATTGGTGAAGCTGCTCAGCGACAAAGATCCCGCGATCCGCTACTGGGCGGCCGTGGGACTCGGGGCGCTCGGCGAGGATGCCCGGCCGGCCAAGGCGGATTTGGTCGCAGCGCTGAAGGACGACTCACCGGTCGTGCGTTTGGCCGCTACGGAGGCGTTGCACCGGTCGCAGTCGGGCGACGACGTTCTGCCGTCGGCCATCGCGGCGCTTTCGCACGACAGCCCATGGGTCCGTCTGCGAGCCGCCACGCTGATCGAGCTTCTCGGCGACGCAGCCCGGCCGGCGTTGCCCGCCGTCAAAGAAGCGTTAAAGAAGAAGAGCCAATTCGGCTACGAGAACCGCCTGCTGACGCGTTTGGCGAAGGAGTTGGCGGCGCAGCGCTGACCTTGATGTTTTCTCCACGGGTGGCAGCGATGATTTTGCGGAGAAGGCATCGCCACTCGGGTTCGGTTGTTTCGCAAAATCGTCGGTGTTGCTTGCGATGGTGCGTCTATGGCCGAACGCCTCCTCTTGTTACTGCGTAACACCGACGATTGTGCGACAACGTCTGACAAGATGGCACAGCTTTTTTCGCACAATCATCGCTGCCACCCTACATGTTACACCACGGTGATTACGCCCGCCGCCGCCCGAGCACGGCCAATCCGGCCAACGCACCCAGCAGCATCGCGATGGTGCCCGGCTCGGGAACCGCCGCCGCGCCGGCGGCAGGCACGTAGCTCGCGTTGCCGAAGTTCGCTCGCAACGCGGCCCAGTC
>JABMRB010000900.1 GCA_013202865.1 Candidatus Nealsoniibacteriota bacterium
GCCCAATACCAGGCCGACGACACCAAGCGGGTCGGCGTGGCCCACTTGAAGGTCGGCTTCAACACGGGCTTCGGCGACTACATCGAGGTGACTAACGCCCATCGCGACAAGATCCCCGACGACTACATCCGCAAACAGACGCTCAAGAACGCCGAGCGATACATCACGCCGCAGTTGAAGGAGTACGAAGAGAAGGTGCTCACGGCCGACGACAAGGCCAAGGACCTGGAATACGAACTGTTCCTGGAGCTCCGCGACGCCGTGGCCGCCGCGCGACGGCGGATGCAATCGACCGCGGCCGTATTGGCCGAGATCGACGTGCTGGTCGCGCTGGCCGAGTTGGCTCGCCAACGGAACTACTGCCGGCCGGAGATGGTCGACGAGCCCGTGCTGCGGATCATCGACGGTCGGCATCCGGTGCTCGACGTCGTCGAGCCGGAAGGCACGTTTGTGCCCAACGACACGACCGCCGGCGGCGACGGTGACGAAGCCGCGGGCACGATCCTATTGATCACCGGCCCGAACATGGCGGGCAAAAGCACGTACATCCGTCAGGTGGCCCTGCTCACGTTGATGGCCCAGATCGGCAGCTTCGTACCCGCCCGCAAGGCGACCATCGGCGTAGCCGACCGGATCTTCGCCCGCGTCGGCGCCAGCGACGAGCTATCGCGCGGGCAGAGCACGTTCATGGTCGAGATGACCGAGACGGCCCGGATCTTGAACACGGCCACCAATCGCAGTCTGGTGATCCTCGACGAGATCGGCCGGGGCACAAGCACCTACGACGGCATGTCGCTGGCGTGGTCGGTGGTCGAGTATCTACACGAGCACACCGGCTGCCGCACGTTGTTCGCCACGCACTACCACGAGCTGACCGACCTGGAGCAATCGCTCTCGGGCGTAAAGAACCTCAACGTAGCGGTCCGCGAGTGGCAGGACGACGTCGTCTTTCTCCACAAGATCATCGACGGCTCGGCCGATAAGAGCTACGGCATCCACGTCGCCCGGTTGGCAGGCGTACCCAAGGAGGTAATCGAGCGGAGCAAGGACATTCTAGCCCAGCTAGAAGCCGAGCATCTCGACGCCGAAGGGCGGGCAAAGATTGCGTTATCGAACGAGACCCGCCGCACGGGCCAGGTCCAGCTAACGCTATTCGGCCCGGTCGATCATCCGTTGTTGGACGAGGTTCGGCAGTTCGACCTTGACGGCACGACGCCGCTGGAGGCGTTGCAGATGGTTCAGCAGTGGCAGGAGCAGTTGGCGAAGGAGGAGGAGAAGGGGTAGGGTACACCGAGACTGCGGGAGTTGGCCCTTCAACTGGTACGGCTCTAATGGTACAATTCAGTCATGCCGACAGTCCTGAGAAGCCGCGGATACCGATTCTTCTTTTTCAGCCTCGAAGGATCGGAGCCGCCACACGTACATGTGGAAAAGGCGGGGGATCACGCGAAATTCTGGCTGAACCCGGTTTCGCTGGCCCGCAGTCGCGGCTTTCTCAGCCGCCACTTGGCGGAAATTCGGCGGTTGGTGGAAGAACACAGGGCGTTTATCCTGGAGAGATGGCATGAGCACTTTGCCGATCAAGCTTGAGCCGTTGGCAACGGCGGTATCCTTCTCGGAAGATTCTCTGAAGATGGTGTTAGCCGACGGGCGTGAAGTCACTGCGCCTTTGGAATGGTTCCCGCGCCTGCGCGACGCCACCGACGCTCAGCGTCAGAACTGGCGAATGATCGGCGGCGGAATCGGCATCCACTGGGAAGATGTCGACGAAGATATCTCCGTGGAAAGTCTCTTGGCCGTTCGTTGATTTCGATCCCGAGTATGACTACAAAGCCGAGCGCGGGAGAAAACGCTGAGGGTGACGCCCGGTGATCGGAGATCAGTATGAATCTCTCGGAAATTAGCTGGTTCTTCATCGGGATCGTTCTCGTGACGGGCAATGCCATCGTGCTCGTTCCTCGATCGTTTCCTCGGTGCCCGAGGAAGTCTCTCGTTCGCGTGGCCGTTGTCTTCTGGATAGTGGTCTTCGTGGTCTATGCGTGTGTGCGGATCGTGCCCCGCTCACGCTTCTTAACGGCCTCAGCAGATGGGGACATGAAGACCGTTCGCCAGAGGCTGGCGGGCGACCCGTCACTACTCAACGCGAGGGGGCTTGGCGATTACACCGCCTTACACTGGGCGGCGCGAAACAATCAGGTCGAGATGGTCGAATTCTTCGTCGATCGTGGTGTCGACATGGATGCCGACGCGATGGGAGAAACGCCCTTCGGGATCGCAGTCGGCCGCGGTCATTACGAATCGGTCGAGCTAATGCTCAGCAAGGGCGTCGACGTGAATCAACGTTCTTACCGCCACGACAGCACGGCAGTACATATTGCTGCGGTGAATGGTCACGCCAAGATTGTAAAGCTCCTGATCGAACACGGCGCAGACGTGAACCTGCCAGACTTGTACGGCAATGGCACCCCGTTGGCTGATGCCACATCTGAGGAAACACGCGAACTCCTGCGTAGGCATGGCGCTGAAGAGTGAGGCATGGCGTCACCCCAGGACCGTTCACGGTCCTTCCCGCCGGAGGCGGTATTCGGCCCGGCGTTTACGCCGGGTGTTGGGGGCGGCTCGGAATTCTCTCTCCCCGTTGTGCCGGCCGCCGAAGCGGCCGACACAACGGGGAGGATTGGTCGAGGATTTCTCGCCCGGTTTACCCGCCCTGAAGGACGGGCCGAATACCACTGACGCGGAAATGCCCGTCAACGGGCATGAAATTGGGTTGTGCGCGACGCGTCAAAGGTAACGC
>JABMRB010000901.1 GCA_013202865.1 Candidatus Nealsoniibacteriota bacterium
GGAGTCGGTGTAGGGATCGACTTCGATGGTGATCGACGTGGCCGGCGCGGAGAACCGGAAACTGATCGCCATGCCGTTGTCGCTACCCATCTCGTTCTGGTTGAGCGTGACCACTTCACCGAGAACGGCGAAACTGGCGATGCGAGTGCCCGGCTGTTCGCCCCATCCGACCGTGTAGATCGTGGTGATGTACTCCTGGCCGGGTGTCAGGCCGTCGAGCGTAATCGAGGTGTCGCCACCCCAGAGGAAGTCGTTGGCCATCGCGGCGCTGTAGCCGGTCACGTTATTGGTATCGTTGTGGATGGTGTCCGACATACCGGTGGTGGAGTAGTTGGCTCCCGACGGATTGGGGCCGGCCGCGCCGGTGAAGTCGACGCCGTTGATCGTCACGTCGGCCCCGGCAAAGTTGACCGCGTGCGTGTAGGTACCTGCGGGAATCACCGAGTCGTTGTTCCACGGGGTGATCGTAGTCCCCCAGTTGGTGATCGGCTCGACAATGACGTCGTCCAGCACCAGCGTCGAGTCGCCCACGCCGCGGGTGTTCTCGAACACGAGATCGTGCTCCGTGGCAGTGGCCGTGAACTCACGGGCTCCCAGGTAATACGGATTGGCGTCGCCGACGGGGGGAAACTCGTTTTCCTGGAGAACCGTGCCGCCCATGGTCACTTTGATCTTAGGATTCGTGCCATAGGAACGCGCGTTGTAGCGATAGGAGACGCGGTACGTTTCGCCAATCACCAAGCCGGTAAGGGTCTGGCTCAGCGAGCCGGTGTCACCTCCGCCGTTCTGGATGAAGGCGACCTGAGAGCCGGCGGGGATCGTGCCGTTATTGGCAAACGGGCTGCCGCCGCCGGCCGGGTTCAGACCGGTCGCGCTGCTGTTGGTTGACGTCCAGCCTGTGATCGAGGAATTGCTGCTAATGTAGCCGGGATACACGCCGAACGTGTCGGCCTCGAAGCTCGCGTTATTCAGGATGGAGGGTTCGTGAGCAATGGTCAGGTCGTCGAAACTGTGCTGCGTCACTGCCGTTCCGAAGAACAGGTGGGAACCGCTTTCGCTCAAGAATGGCGCGTACGACTCGATGTCGGGTATCGTGTGCGAGAAATCTGCGGCGAACGTGCCGTCGTAGAGGCTATCAATCGAAAACGTCAAGTTATTACCCGTCTTTTCGATCTTCACACGGTGCGGTCCGTCCGCCGGCAGGTAGCCGATAGCATACTCTCCCGTCCCCATCGGGTTGTCCGGCGTTCGCCAGAAGACGTCTACCTGCCCGGAGTGGACATTGGAGCTGTGGATGCGATAGTGGATCGAGTTTTGCGGCTCGTTGTACTGGCCGGAGCCGACCCCCTCGCCAATCCCGATGAAGTTGACACCGGTATAGCCAATCGGCACTGTGTTGAGTGTCAATTCATAGACGAAGTTTCTATCGATGTAGTTGGAAGCGACGGTTCGGATGTATTGTCGGTCGTCGTGATTCACAACACTTCCACGACGTATCACTCCGTCGGCAATCGTGAATCCTGAGCCCTCCAAACTCGGATTAAGGCTTGTGCCCGTGAAGTGTTCCTCGAAGAAAACATCAGCACGAAGAGAGCACTCAGGTAGGCAGAGCGTAAACACACCAGCCAATACCGCCGAGAATACGGTCAATCGAAACATCGTACAATCCTCCAACTAAGGTGAAGACGGTCGATCATCGCCAATCGGAATCACTTCCTCCGCCGCCAGCCGTACGCCACCAGACCGAACGCACCGATGACCAACAGGATGAGCGTGGAAGGCTCGGGGACCAGTTGCAGGCCGCTGGGATGGCCCACCAACTGGAAATCGCCGTCGAATTGGGTCCTGGCGCCATCTGCGGCGAACAGTTCCAATCCGGCCCCTTGGGTCGCCTCGTGGTAGGTTAGCATGAACGGATGGTTACCGGCATCGAGATGGATCACGCCCAGGACGTCGGAAGGCCCCTTGCCACCCCAAGACGTCAATGCCTTCCCTTCGGTCAGCGCGACCAGTTGCGCCTTTATGCCATCCCCTGGCGCGGAGAGGAATTCGTGGCCGGGAAAGAGCAGCGAGAAGCCGTCGTCGCTGTTCACACCGAACGTGTACAAGCCGCTGGTCGGAATCCGCACGGTCCCTTGGGCGAACAGCGAAAGGTGCTCTATCTGCCCGCGCTCTCGGTGCTGCTCGTTGACGACGCCGAACGGGACGTCGCCACCGAAGCTTCCCGTCCCAGCGTTGTCGTGCAGATTGAGTACGGATGCAGTGTAATCGACGATGGTCCCCCCGCCCGACTTCAACGATTCATAGCAGTCGTCTTGTGACCCGATCAAGCCATTATCGATGACTTCGCGGATTCCCATGGTGCCGATGCCGCCCTCGGGAGCCGGGGCAGGCATTTCGTTGCGCAAGCTGCCGATAGGGGGGATCTCGCTGTCAAACTCGATCCAGTTGATGTTGTAGTCGTCGGTGTCGGCGACGAACCTTACCTCGTGCGGTCCGGCCGAAATCGGAGCACTGGTTATCCCCGTGAAAGTGCCAAAGTTCAGCCAACCGCCGGTCTGCAACGCGTGGATACCTACCACGGCCCCGTCGACCTCGAGATGGAAAATGTTCCCTGCGTGACTGGTGGGGTCGGTAGCCACACGGGCTCGCACGATGTAGTTTCCCGCTTCGGGAAAGACGGGATCGCTGACCCAGGGGCCCGGCGCGGTATCGCCACTCATCAAGAACCACTCACCCGGCTTGGCGTATGACAAGCCGTACCCGCCGCCAAGGTTCTCGGGCATTTCGAAGATATCGACGCCTTCCGAAGGCCGGTATTGGCCGTTGCTGCGGTTGACGGCGTCGGTGTCGTGATAGGACACGCCTTCCCCGCCGTCCTTGAAGTCCTCTGCTTCGAGGTGGATGACAACCGCCTGAGAAAAACTCGCCGGAAGAACCAACACCGCCAGAAACACTGTCAATCGAAACTTCATAGTAATACTCTCCCACTAAGGTAAAAACGGATCACGCCCGCCAACGAAAATCACTTCCTCCGCCGCCGGCCGTACGCCGCTAAACCAACCGCACCGATGGCTAACAGGATGATCGTGGAGGGCTCGGGCACGGTGGTCACGTTCAACCTGGGGCCCCTTTGGGAGGGGTCTTCCTTGCTGTGGAAATACCCCACATCGTTGGTGCTGTGCCTGTCCTTGTGAAGGATGAAGGTTACGGCACCGCCATTCTGCTCCTTTGCGACGTTGAGAAAACTGAGGAAATTGTCGTCGCCGTCCCCCACGGTGAGAACCTCGGTTACAGCGGGGTCGGCCAAGAAGAAGGTGAGGAGTGCCTGGTTACCGAAGGTTTGCGATTCGTCCACGTAGGCATAATTCTGACCACCCACACCTCCAACGATGGAAATTGCCGCCGGGCGATTTGCACCTGTGATGGTTGACTCCGTCCAGGTATGGCCGCCTGCGTCCGGATCGAGCCCCCACAGCCGGTAGACAAAATTCGCTCCATGTCCACCGCTGTGTGTCGTCAGGTCTAATGAAGCGGATGCCAGGTCGGTCCCCTGATACGGGGAAAGATCGAACTTGATGTAAGTGAACCGCATGTGGTCGTTGTTGCGGTCGTCCCACTTCACTGCGAGGTTTCTTATGTCGCTGTAATTGCCGTTATCCCCGTTGTGGGTGTAACAATCGTCGGTCGGCGTCAGCGTGGTCACGGTCGCCGCGGCCGGCGATACCCAACCCAAGGTAACTGCCAACGCCAGCCCCACCACAATCAGAATTAATCGCCTCATAGCATTTCGCCTCCAATAGGAAATACGAACGGACTATCACCGCCTGTTAAAATCACGGGGCACCGACCCCAGCTACGGGAGTCGACACACAGCATCCCCAAAGAATTACCACCCAAGGTGACGGATCACCTCGCACGGCCGGTTCGGGATGCTCTTAGACGCTGCCTCCGACGTTCGGAAAACGGATGCCTCAATAACGGAACTTCAATATCCAACGTGTATGGTAGTGGATTTGGAAGGAATTGCAAGCCCCCCAAGCGTGTTGGTGCCGAATTTCTACGAAAAAGATCCTGCCTAGGGCGACGCCGGGGGGTTCGTGAGTAACTCCCGAAGGGGGTGGTTGCCGCCTATCGGGTGAGGGCGCGGCCCAAGCGTCGAGCTGTTCGTCGAGGCACTTTTCGAGCACCTCGGGGGTGAGCCCTACGTGTTGCTCGCACCATGCTCGACTTCGCGCCAGAAGACGGCCACGTCGGCCAGCTTGTTGCCCGGAAAACGCCGCTTCTCGCCTCGGGAGAAGATCAACCCGGAGCGCGGGATCGGCTCGATACCCTCCGGCAGCGACCAGTCCCAGCCCTCGACCACGTCGTCCTGCTCGCGCCACGGCATCAAGCGAACGCGGCCATCTTCGGTTCGGGGCGGGCCGAGTTGGGCCGAACGAACCAGATGATGGCCGAGCACCTGCGCGGGCGTGGCCGGACTGAGATTGATCGATGGGCGGTCGGCCGCGGGGGCGAATTGCCATGGAGCGATGCACAGAAGAAGGGCGGATAGGCAGACGCGGTTTTGAGACATCATGTTGCTCACACTAACTCGATTTGTAGATAGGGGAGCCCGAGAATGGGGGCTGGATCCGTCGATGACCGATATAGCAATGGTGCGTCGTGCTGCCGACGGTGCCTGTCCCCTTTTTCGGGCGTACTATCTGTTTTTAGTACCGCCTTCAGGCGGAAAACACTTTGCCGGGGCACACCGAGACACCCCATATCCGGCTAAAGCC
>JABMRB010000902.1 GCA_013202865.1 Candidatus Nealsoniibacteriota bacterium
GCGCCGGCGCACCGATCTTCTACAGTTGGCCCTCGCAAGGCAGCGTCTCGTCGTACACGATCGACGAAAACAACGCCCAGTGGACCGTCGCGCACCTGAAGAAGTTTCTCACCCAAGTGGCCGAGCAATCCGGCGCCGAACGCGTCAACCTGATCGCCCACAGCATGGGCAACCGGGCACTGACCCGCGCGTTGCAAGCGCTCTCCTACCGTGCGGCAGCCGACCGGCCGACGTTCCATAACGTGATCCTCACCGCCCCGGACATCGACGCCGAGGTCTTCCGACGCGACATCGCCCCGCGGATCGTCAACACGGCCCGTCGGGTCACGCTCTACGCCTCGTCGAACGACAAGGCGCTGGCCTACTCGAAGTCGGTCCACGGCTTCCCCCGGGCGGGCGATTCGGGCCGCGACCTGTTGGTCATCCCGGGCATCGACACGATCGACGTCTCGGCGATCAACAAGAGCCTACTGGGCCACTCCTACTACGGCAGCAACGACACCGTGCTAGCCGATCTGAACGAGTTGTTGCACGACGGCCGCCCGCCGGAGCGCCGCACATGGCTGCGGCCGCAAATGCTCGGCGAACAGCGCTACTGGGTCTTCGAACCCCGCGCCGCCACCGCCGCCTTGCCAGGTGCGGCCGGGGGGTGATGAGGATCGGCGGGGTTATAGTTGACATAGCTGACGGCGTTGATTACCATTGATGCATCGTCGTCGGTGTCGGCAAACCACAGGGGGACCAGCGATGCTCGCTCGCAAACTGTTTCTGGCCGCGTTCTATACAGTCTTTCTGGGCTCCGTGTGCGTCTGTCACGCCGCCGAGCAACCCGCCGCGCCGATCAAGCCGGGCGATCACGTCATAGCCACCGCGGCAGCGTCCATTTCGGCCGGCCAGAAGACGCTACTAACGGTCAAGCCGGGCACGGAGCTTCGCGCCATCCAGATCCGCGGTCAGTGGATTGGCGTTGGAGTTCAATACCAAGGCAAGAACGTCCTCGGCTGGGTCCACGTCACGAAACTCGCCCGGAAGGCGGCGGTGAAGGAACCGACCGCCGAGGAGACTGCCTTGCGGGATCGGCAGTACGAGGCGTACTACTATCGCGCGCGCACTTATGCGGAAAGGGGCGACTACGACAAGGCAGTGGCCGATTTGTCTAAAGCAATCCAACTCTTCCCCGGAAGCATTCGTGCCGTGCAAGCGCGCGGTATCGTCCTTCACATTGCAGGTCGAAATGACGAAGCCATCGCCGACTTCACCAAGATTATTCAACTCGACCCGATTGCCGCCGATGCCTACTGCTTCCGAGCAGATGCCTACTCATATTCCAAGTCCGAGGGGGCGTCTGACAGAGCTATTGCCGACTACACGAAAGCCATCCAACTCAACCCGAGACTCGGCGAGGCATATCAAGGGCGAGGGGTGGTTTGTCTCCGCATTGGGTTCCTACAGAAGGCTCTTGCCGACTTCAACGACGCCATCCGACTCGATCCGAAAGACCATCGGGCATACGAGAGGCGGTCGTCGCTCCATCAAAGAAACGGCAACTTTGCAGAAGCACTCGCGGATGTCACGAGGGCAATAGAGCTTGTGCCACAAGCTGATGGCTACTACTGTGTGCGAGGTGATTTCTACCGGCAGAGTTCGCAGTTCGATAAGGCGATCGCCGACTACTCCCGAGCCATCCAACTCAATCCAAATTATGCCAGGGCACATCGAGGCCGCGGGGTGGTCCATTCTGAGATGGGGCACGTGCAGGAGGCTCTTGCCGACTTCAGCGAGGCCATACGAATCGATCCGAAAGATGATAGGGCATACGGGATGCGGTCGTCGCTCCATGAAGGAAATGGCAACTTTGCAGAAGCTATCGCAGATATTTCGAAGGCAATGGAGCTTGCAGCCCCAACTGCTGATGACTACTGGGCGCGAGGTAGTCTCCACCAGCAGAGTTCGCAGTTCGACAAGGCAATCGCCGACTACTCTCGATCCATCCAACTCAATCCAAATCATCTCATGGCACATCAAAGCCGGGGGTTGGTCTATCTTCGGATGCGGCTCGTGCATAAGGCCCTTGCCGACTTCAACGAGGCCATCCGACTCGGTCCGAAAGACGCTACCGCATACTGGGGACGATCGCACGTCGAGTACGTTTTGGGCAACGTCGACAAAGCGATCGAGGACGCTACCAAGTCGATAGAACTGGCCGGGGAAGATGCTCTCTTCTACGGCCATCGTGCGCATCTCTACCGAGAGCATTCGCAGCTTGACGCCGCCATTGCCGACTACACCAAGGCGGTAGAACTCAAGCCCGGAATCGCGAAGGTCTATTTCGATAGGGGACGTGCCTACATGGCTAAACGTGAAGAGAACAAGGCCATCGTCGATTTCTCTCAAGTGATTCGACTTGACCCGAAACACAGCGAAGCTTACTACAGCCGGGGCATGGCATTCGGCATGAAAGGCGAACGTCAGAAGGCGCTCTCCGACATGAACGAAGCGATCCGATTGAATCCCAAGTCCCACTGGGCATATAGTGGTCGGGCTCGGGCCTATAGTGAGTTGGGCGAGACGGCCAACGCCGAGGCGGATCGGGCCAAAGCGAAGCAACTGCAAGAAGCCGAGCAGAAAATGGAGGAGGGCCGGCAGTAGGGCAGTGCCGAACCGCAGAGCGACCACACTGGCGGCGGAACGGCTATTGACGCGCGTACCCATACGTGGTACACTTGTACCAGATATGAGTACACTCACCGATAACCCGATCGGCTCCGCCCTGTTCAGTAAGAACCGGCGAGCTTTGCTTGCGTTGCTCTACGGTCATCCGGATCGGGCGTTCTACTTTCGTCAGATCGTGCGGCTCAGCGGTGGCGGGCATGGGGCGGTGCAGCGGGAGCTTGGACAGTTGACTGCCGCGGGCATTCTCCGACGCACGGTCCGCGATACGTTGGTCTATTTCCAGGCCAATGAGGACTGTCCGGTCTTCGAGGAACTCAAGAGCATGGTGGTCAAAACCGTCGGCGTGGCCGACGTGCTGCGGGCCGCGCTGGGACCGCTGGCCGACCGAATCACGGCGGCCTTCATTTTCGGTTCGGTCGCTGGCGCCCGGCAGACGCGAGACAGCGACGTCGATCTTGTGGTGATCGGAGAAGTGACCTTTGCTGAGGTCGTCGCTGCGCTGACAGAAGCCCAAGAGAACCTCGGCAGAGAGGTGAACCCGGTCGTCTATTCGCGCGACGAATTTCAGGCTAAGATGCGGTCCGCCCACCCGTTCCTTGGCAACGTCATGAACAGTGACAAGGTTTTTCTGATTGGGGACGAAGATGAGCTTGCAGGATTGGCTAAGTAACGGTTGGTTGACGGAGCATCCAAGCAGCCGCCAGGAAACTGCGGACTTGCTCAGCGTGATCGATCGTGATCTGCACGACTGCCAGACACCGGGCCTCAGCGCGGATTGGCGGTTGAACATTGCCTACAACGCTGCCCTGGCAGCCGAAGGCTACCGAACGACCCGCGAGTCGCATCATCATCGAGCCATCCAATCGTTGACTGATACGCTTGGCACGGACGGTCGCACCATCGCGCAACTGGACGCGCTGCGAAAGAAACGCAACATCAGCGACTACGAACGCGCCGGCAGCGTTTCGGACGTCGAGGCTGCCGAGATGGCCTCGCTGGCAACGAAGCTACGCGAAGATCTGCTCCGGTGGCTTCGGAGCGAACATCCGAAACTGCTTCCCGAAAGCTCGTAGGACAGCATTCATGGCTAAGCCGCAAACGGCTATCGCGTGAGACGCTTGATCGCCCGATGGGCATCGTGGGCGGATTCTGATACAAAGGGCAAACCCCCCAGGTAACCCCATGACCGATGACGACAGAAACTATAGCCTCGCCGCGCCGTCGGCCGGGAAGCAGATCCCGGCGCCCAATCTGCCGTATCGCCCGCGCGATCCGAAAACGTACCAGCCCGAGATCGGCCTGATCGCCTGCGGCGGAATCACCGAGGATCACCTGACGGCCTATCGGGCGGCCGGGTATCGCGTGACCGCGTTGTGCGACCCGGTCGTCGAACGGGCCGAGAAGCGGCGGACCGAATTCTATCTCGACGCGAAGGTCTTTCGCGATTATCGCGATCTGCTCGAACTGCCCGACGTCGAAGTGGTCGACCTGGCGGCCCATCCGCAGCAGCGGGCCGCGATGATCGAGGACGCGCTGCAGGCCGGCAAACACGTGCTCAGCCAGAAGCCGTTTGTGCTCGACCTGGACCTCGGGCAGCGGATGGTCGAGTTGGCCGATCGGCAAGGCGTCCGTCTGGCCGTCAACCAGAACGGCCGCTGGGCCCCGCACTTCAGCTACCTTCGCGAGGCGATCGCCGCGGGACTGTTGGGCGGCGTCATGGCGGTCCACGCCTCGGTCCACTGGGATCATAGTTGGGTGAAAGGGACCGACTTCGAGAAGATCCACCACCTGATCCTCTACGACTTCGCCGTACACTGGTTCGATATCGTCACGTGCTTTCTCGGGGAGCGTCCGGCCCGGCAGGTCTACGCGTCAACCGTTCGCAGTCCGGCCCAGGACATCGATCCGCCGTTGCTGGCCCAGGCGGTGATCGAGTACGACGATGCCCAGGCGTCGCTGGCCTTCGATGCCCATACCCGGCTCGGTACGCAGGACCGCACGTACATCGTCGGCAGCGATGGCACGGCCGTCAGCACGGGCCCCGACTTGAAGCAGCAGACCGTCACGCTCTACACGTCCGAAGGCCACGCCAAACCGGAGTTGACCGGCTGCTGGTTCCCCGACGGTTTCCACGGCACGATGGGCGAGTTGCTCTCGGCGATCGAAGAGGGCCGCGAGCCAATCCACAGCGCGAGGAACAACCTCCGCACGCTGGAACTCTGCTTCGCCGCGGTCGCCAGCGCCGAGCGCCACGAGCCGGTCATCCCCGGCACCGTGCGGACGATGCCATAAAGCCGCGACCGGTGGTCGCGCCCCGCGGTGGTCGCGCCCCGCGGCGGTCGCGCCCCGTACCACACCGAACTCGGCCAGTCGGCGCGACCACCGGTCGCGGCTTTGTGCGTTACGGCGTGAGGATGCCCAATTCCGTGAGGAACTCGTCGGCGGCGCGGATCGTCTTGTCGAAGGAATCCGCGTCGCGGCCGTGGTTGAAGAAACCGTGGCCCTTGCCGTCAAACGGAACCAGCCGGCACGTGTTGCCGGCCTCGCGCATCAACTTGTCGAACCGCTCGACGTTCTCGTACGGCACCGTCGTGTCGGCCGTGCCGTGGAAGATGATCGTCGGTGGGATGCCCTTGCGGACGTGATGCGCGGGCGAAATCTCCGTCTCGCGACCTTTGACCTTCGCGGCGCCGTAGCCTTTGCTCGTGGTGTCGATCACCGGGTTGAACAGCATCATGGCGTCGGGCGTCGAACTGACGGAGGTGTCTTCCTTCTCTTCATCGTGCCGTTGGATCGTGCCGGTGCAGGCGGCCACGTGTCCGCCGGCCGAGCCGCCGCCGGCGACGACCTGCTTGGGATCGATGCCGAGCTTCTTTGCATTGGCACGAATCCACCGCACGGCCGACTTGCCGTCGGCGGTACACTCGAACGGCGTCGTGCCGTGTTTACTCTTGATCCGATACTCGGCCGCCATGGCGACCATGCCGCGCGAGGCGAAGTACCGGCAATGCGGGAAGAACTGTTTCGGGCTGCCGCCGGTCCATCCGCCGCCGAAGAAGAAGACCACCGCCGGGGCCGCGGTTTCCGTGTCGCGATCGTTGGCCTCGAAGATGTGCATCTTCAGTTCCACGTCGCCGATCGTTTTGTAAACCTCCTGCCGCTCGGTGACGGGCAGGTTGTCGACGTCGATTGTCTGTGCATCGACGCGTCCGACCAAGCAGACACAGACGATCCCCATCGCCAGCACGGTAGTCTTCCACTTCATCGCGGTTCTCCTTCGTTCTTCTCGTTGGTGCAAACGGGACAGGACTACGAAGCCGTCCCGCGATCTTCCCAACCAGCATACCCGAAACGCCCGGCGATTGCATCAGCCCTCTACCGCAACGCGGTTTCACAACAAAGCCCGGGGTAAGCGGAGCGGCGGAGCCGTGTAGCGCCACCCCGGGTAGCGCGAGACAGATCGAAGCCTACCCTGAAAGGGTTGCACAACCGGCGGGCCATTGTGGAACCCGTTCCGGGTTCGCGCCGCCGGTTGGCCCCGCCACCCCGGGGTGCGCTCCGCGACCCCGGGCTTCGATGTTCAACGCCTACGGCGTAAGCCGGCCGCCGCCGACAACAGCGAGCCGCGGGACTTGTTCCCTCGCTTCCGCCGCGCCGGGGGAAGAGAATATCGAATGTCGAACAA
>JABMRB010000903.1 GCA_013202865.1 Candidatus Nealsoniibacteriota bacterium
GTCTTCAGGACGGCGCTCGGCCGGTCCGAGTTCCGTGACCGGAGACGCGTAAGGGTTCTCGTCGACGTTCATCTGCGCCCTCTTTTTCTTGCTGACGGATTGAAAATCCGTCCTACTGCTTTTTTAACAACGCGATCGTCTTCTCGGCAAACCGCTTGCCCAATTCCGCGTAGCCGGGCTTGTCGTAGTGCAGGCCGTCCTTGGGGCCGTTGAGATCGTCGGTGTCGACCCAGTCGCCCAGCGGATCGTCTTCGGCCACTTTGACCTGGGCCGCTCGAACGCCTTCCCAATGCTCGTGGTTCTTGAGGCAGTCGCTCAACCGCCCGATGACGACGGTGATGTCCTTACGTTTGAGATCGGTGCGGAGTTGCTCGATCAGGCCCTTCATGGCGTCGGCGTAGACGGTCGAGTGATTCTCCTTGGCGTCGCGTTCGCCCTGCATCCAGACGAACGAGATCGTGTCGACCTTCTTGTCCTTAATCGCCGCGTTGACCTTCGTCATCAGCCGGTCGTAGAGTTCGCCCGTCTTTTCCGGGGCGGGGCCGTTGGCCGGTTTCCACTGCTTGTACCATCGCCGGATCGGCTGTCCGCCCACGGCGTCTTTGACCACGATCACCTCGTCGTCAGCAAACGCCTCTTTCACGGTCGGCGTAAACGAGATCTCAGGCGGCAGGCCGGCCATGTTCGATTGCCCCGACAAGATGAACAACCGCACTTTCCCCTCGGCCGCGGACGCCGCGGCCGTCAGCAGTAGAACGATGCAACAAGACAGAAAGATCACTCGCGTGCAGAGTTTCGACGGCATGTTGTTTTCCTCCGAGAAACGGGGTTGCGCGGGACATAAAGCGGACGCCGCCGATTGTAACTCGGCGAGACGACAACGTCAAACCCGCCCCAAACACCACCGCCGGGAGCCCATCTAGCCGCCGGGCTTGCCCGGTGCGTTGCGATCAACGGACGTCGTGCCGAAACGCGCCGGGCGAGCCCGGCGGCTAAATGCTCGATTGTCTGTGTTGACAATCGCCACCGACCGGTAGACACTATCGGTGGCGGGCATCGAACACCAATCGAGGAGAGAACCATGCTCAAAACTGTCATTTGCTCACTGGCCGTGCTTGTTCTGCTGGCGGGACCATCCACGGCGGCCGACAAGCCGGCCTTCGACACGCTGCCGAATATCATCTTCATCATCACCGACGACCAGGGCTACGGCGACGTCGGCTGCCACGGCAACCCGATGCTCAAGACCCCCAACCTCGACCGGCTGCATCGCGAGAGCGTGCGGTTTACCCGATTCCAGGTCAGCCCGACCTGCGCACCGACCCGTTCGGCGTTGATGTCCGGGCGGCACGAGTTCTACGTCGGCGTGACCCACACGATCCACGAACGCGAGCGGATGGCACTGGGTGTGCCGACGCTGCCGGAAATGTTACGCCGCGCCGGCTACACGACCGGCATCTTCGGCAAGTGGCACTTAGGCGATCAGGACCCGCATCGGCCCGACCGTCGCGGTTTCGATGAAGTCTACATCCACGGGGCCGGCGGGATCGGACAAAGCTACAGCGGAACCTGCGGCGACGCGCCCGGCAATAAGTATTTCGATCCCTGGGTGCTGCACAACAACAAGTTCGTCAAGACCGACGGATTCTGTACCGACGTCTTCTTCGCTCAAGCGCTCGCCTGGATCGAGTCGCAGAAGGGCAACAAGCGGTTCTTCGCCTACATTACCACCAACGCCCCGCATGGGCCGTTGATCGCGCCGGAAGAATACAAGAAGGCGTTCATTGCTCAGGGACTCAGCGACGGGCAGGCCGCCTACTACGGGATGATTAAGAACATCGACGACAACGTCGGCCGGTTGTTGGCGAAGCTCGCGCAGTGGAAGATCGATCGCGACACGCTGCTGGTCTTCATTACCGACAACGGGTCGGCCGCCGGCTGGTCGTTCAACGCGGGCATGAAGGGTAAGAAGGGCAGCGTCGACGAAGGCGGCACGCGGGTGCCCTGTTTCTTCCGTTGGCCGGGTGTGCTCGAGCCGGGTACAGACGTCGACCGGATTGCCGCCCATCTCGACATGCTGCCGACGTTTGCCGAGATCGTCGGTGGCGAGCCGGAGGAGAAAGAGAAGTTGCACGGCCGCAGCCTCGTGCCGCTGCTGCGCGATCCGGACGCCGAGTGGCAGGACCGCCACCTCTTCAGCCACCGCGGCCGTTGGGGCAAGGGCCAGGCGGCCGGGGCCAAGTATGGGCCCTTCGCCGTTCGCTCGCAGCAATGGCGGATGGTCGGGCGCGAGCAGCTCTACGACATGGAGAATGATCCGGGGCAGAAGACCAATGTAATCGGCAAGAACGCCGACGTTGCTGCCGCGATGCTCGCGGCCTACGATCGCTGGTGGGAAGGGGCCCTGCCGCTGATGGTCAACGAGGACGCTCCCGAGGAGGGGCCCAACACGTTTCACGTGATGTTCTACAAGCAATTCGGCAAGACGCCCCCGCCGCCAAAGAAGAAGAGGGCGAAGAAACCAAAGTAGCCGTCTCGCTCCGCGAGACGCCACAATCGGAAAGTCCGTCCACTGCGCCTGGGAAGTCCCGGACCGAAGGTACTTTCAGTCACCGACAATCCCGTAACGGAACTCCATCAATGACACGCGCGAGACCCCGGCTCGGCTCTTCCTCGATATTGTTTGCGGCCTGCGCAGCGATACTCCTTGTCGGGATGACGGCGGCCACGGCCAACGGCCAAGGAGGGCTCGTCGTGTGGCTCGGCTGTGGCGACGGGGCGAAGATTACGACGCTATGGAGAGACCATGGCCGTCTCGTGCATGCCTTGGACGTCGATCCTGAGAACGTCGAGAAGGCGCGCCGGCACATCCGCTCGGCGGGGCTCTATGGGCCGGTTTCCGTCGACACGTTCGACGGCAAGACGCTGCCGTACGCCGACAACCTCGTCAATCTGCTGTTCGCCTTGGAACTGGGCGACGTTTCTCGCGATGAAGTTATGCGGGTGCTTGCGCCGGGTGGAGCGGTGCTCTTTGGCGGTGAGAAGATCACATTCAAGCCATGGCCCGAGCAGATCGACCAGTGGACGCACCATCTGCACGACGCGGGCGGCAACGCCGTGGCGCGAGATTCGGTCGTCGGTCCGCCGCGGCATCTGCAATGGACGGCCGGGCCGCGGTGGGCTCGAAGCCATGGCTGGACACCCAGCGTCAGTGCGATGGTCTCGGCCGGCGGACGGCTCTTCTATATCTGCGACGAGACGCTCACCTGCGTGGATGCTACGGTTCCGAACCAGTGGGCGTTGGTCGCGCGGGACGCCTTCAGCGGCGTGCTGCTCTGGAAAAGGCCGATTGCCAGTTGGGGATCGGCCGCGATCAGCGGTACGCCGGGCACCGGGGCCGGCGTCACCACCGGGCGGTTCACCATGCCGCCGAACGTTGGCAAACGACTGGTGGCCGTTGGCGATACCGTCTACGTAACGCTCGGTGCTTCCGCGCCGGTAACTGCCTTGGACGCCGCCACGGGAGAGCAGCGGCGCGTTTACGCCGAAACGGCCGGTGCCGACGAAATTCTCGTCAGCGACGGCCGCCTGATCGTGTCGATCAAGCCGCCGAAACGGATTTTCGAGGCCCCGCCGGCCAAACGCGTCTGTGCGATCGACGCGGAGAGTGGACGCGTACTCTGGAAGAAGGGCCCGTTCTTGGGCGTCCGTGCCAGTAAAGGGCAGGATCCCGACGGGCGCCTGGAACTGTGCGCCGGCGACGGTCAGGTCTTCGTGCTTACGACCGATGCAATCGAGAGCATCGCGGCCGATTCCGGCAAGCGGCTCTGGCGGATCGAGCGTCCCGCGTTGCCCGGCGATGCCGTGCGGCGGATCGGTTTCGCCGGGATGTACGAATACCTGCTGACGGTACTGGTCTATCACGAGGGCGTCGTGCTGCTGGCCCAGCCCGAGCCGAACACGCATCACACCTACCACACCATGCCGGGCACGCTCTACGCGCTGGACGCCAAGACGGGCCGGCAACTTTGGAAGCACGCCTACGGCGGCTGGGGACACTGCACGCAGCCCGACGTGTTCGTGATCGACGGCCTCGTATGGACCCACGTCGACGCGGAAACGGAATACGGCTCCGTCTGGGGCAGCGGCTTCAAGGCCAAGGATTCCAGCACCGTAGACTACCGCATTCAGGCGCTGGAGCTACACACAGGCCGACTCCGCAAAGAGCTTTCCACCAAAGCCGTCTTCAACGTCGGGCACCATCACCGCTGCTACCGCAACAAGATCACCGAGCGGTTCCTGATGTCGTCGCGTCGCGGCGTGGAGTTCGTCGACCTGGCCACCGGCGAGAACCAGCAGCATCACTGGGTTCGCAGCGGCTGCCTGTTGGGCAACCTTCCATGCAACGGCCTGCTCTACGTCGCCCCGCATCCCTGCGGCTGTTACATCGAAGCGAAGTTGACCGGGTTCAATGCGTTGGCGGCGGGAAGAAGAGCGGAGGGAAAAGCGGAAAGCGGAAAGCGGAAAGCGGAAGCACCACTGCGACTCGAACGTGGCCCTGCCTACGGGCAACTCCCAAATCCGCAATCCCAAATCCCAAATCCCCCCGCCTGGCCGACGTACCGCCACGACGCGCGACGCACCGGGGCAACCGACGCAGCGGTGGACGCCGACCTTCGCGTGCTGTGGAAAGCGAAGATCGGCAGCCGGCCCAGCGGTGTGACGGTCGCCGATGGTAAGCTGTTTGTCGCCGACGTCGACGCCCACACCGTCCATGCGCTGAACGCTGCCGACGGCCAGCCCGCCTGGCAATTCACGGCCGGTGCGCGGGTCGACTCGCCGCCGACGCTGCACGCGGGCCGGGCGATCTTCGGCTCGGCCGACGGGCGGGTCTACTGCCTGCGGGCTATGGACGGGAAGTTGGCATGGCGGTTCGACGCGGCACCACAGCGCCGGCTGGTAACCTCTTTCGATCAACTCGAATCGCCCTGGCCCGTACATGGCAGTGTGCTGATGCACGACGACAAGTGCTGGTTCGCGGCCGGGAGATCGTCCTACCTCGATGGCGGCATTCGACTCTTTGCCCTTGCCCCGGCCACGGGCGAAGTGCAGCATCACGAGACGATCTACAGTGCTGATCCCAAGACCGGGAAGATGACGCCCGAGCCTAGCGCGAACGCGATGGCCGGCGTGCTCAACGATGTGCTGGGTACCGACGGCGCGAACGTGTTCATTCGGCAGATGAACGTCTCTGCGTCACTGGGAGTAACAATCGCGGACAAGCCATCGCGGCGGCACCTGTTCAGCACGGGCGGGTATCTCGATTCGAGTTGGTTCAACCGCACCGCGTGGAAATGTGCCGGCGTGCAGACGAGCGGGATCATGGTAACGGCCGGCGAACTGGTCTACGGCGTGGAGATCTACGCGTCGCGGAGCCGGGAGACGGTCTTCAAGCCGGCCGGCCCGGGCTATCGGCTGGCGTGCTACTCGTTGGCCAGGCCGACCAATGCCGGCACCGCCGATCGGCCGCAGCGCCGCGCTCAGGCCAAAGCCAAAGCGGGTCGCACCGCAATCTGGCAGCAGCAGGTTCCGATCCGCATCACGTCGATGGTTCGCACGGCCGAGAAGTTGTTCGTAGCCGGTTCACCGGACGTGGTCGATCCGGCCGACCCGCACGGCGCCTGGCAGGGCCGCAAGGGAGGCGTGCTGGCTGTGTTCGACGCGGTCGACGGCGAGCAACTCGCCGAAATCAAGCTCGACGCACCGCCCGTCTGGGACGGCATGGCGGCCACGGCCGCACGCCTGTTTATCGCCACGACCGACGGCAACGTCGTGTGCCTGGGGAAAGATGAGTAGTACAAGTAGGACGGATTTGCAATCCGTCACGAAAGACGGATTGGAAATCCGTCCTACGTCGGAGCAGCCTGAAGCTACCCCACCACGACGCCTAGAACCACGCTCACTTGCACGAAAGTACCCCATGACCACTCATATCACAGGGTGTATGCCCATCGCGATGCTGACAATCGCGGCCGCGGTCGCCTGTTCGCCCGTTGCCGCTGAAGATGCCCCTTCGGCGGCCGCCGCGGCGGCGTCGATCGTCCAAACCACGGGCGTCCGAGGCGGCCTGATCGTACACGTCGGCTGTGGCGACGGGAAGCTGACCGCCGCGTTTTGCGCCGGCGACGGCTACCTCGTACACGGAATCGACGTCAGTGCGGAGCACGTGCAGACCGCCCGCGAGCACGTTCGCCGGGCGGGGCTTTACGGCAAGGTGTCGATCGACCGATTCGACGGCCTGCGGCTGCCGTACGTCGACAACCTCGTCAACCTCATCGTGGTGGAGAAGCCGGCCGACGTTCCACCGGCTGAGCTCATGCGCGTGCTGGCCCCGCAAGGCGTGGTCTACGTCAAAACCAACGACGGATGGACCAAGACCGTCAAACCGCGGCCCGCCGAGATCGACGAGTGGACGCACTGGCTCCATGGCCCCGACGGCAACGCGGTGGCCGACGACCGCGTGGTGGGCCCGCCGCGGCACGTGCAGTGGCTTGCCGATCCCCGCTGGCAACGGCATCACGAGAAGACTCCGAGCCTCAGCGCGATGGTATCCTCCGGCGGGCGGCTGTTTGCGATCATCGACGAGGCGCCACCCGGCGTCGACGGCCTGGGCGACCGCTGGTCGCTGATCGCCCGCGACGCGTTCAACGGTATCCTGCTTTGGAAGCGCCCGATCACCGAGTGGGGCCCCGGCGTATGGAGCGATCACTCGTACGGCCAGGGGCGGTGGAACCACCCCACGCACATCGCGCGGCGTCTGGTGGCGATCGGCGACCGCGTCTACGTGACGTTGGGTTTCAACGCTTCGCTGACGGCGCTTGACGCAGCGAGCGGCAAGACGGTCATGACCTATCCGCAGAGCCAATTCACCGACGAAATCTTGTATCACGAAGGGACGTTGGTCGTGACGGTCAACAACGCCGCCCAAGGCCCGGGCCACGTTCGAGAGAAGCCGCCCGTGACGAAGTCGGTCGTTGCGATCAACGCTCAGACGGGTAGCGTCCTCTGGAAGACGGGTGATTTCACCGGCGTTGCTTCCAAGGCGGACGCGATCGAACGGGTAACCCATTTGGAGATGACGCTCGGCGGCGGCAAGGTGTTCCTCGTCGAAGAGGACGCGGTCGTCGCGCTCGACTTGAAGACGGGTGAGCGGGTATGGCGCCGAGAGCGGCCGCCTCGCCCCAGGGTGGTGACCTACGGCAACTACTATCTGACGAATCTGTGCAGCCTGGTCTATCACGACGGCGTCGTATTCTTGACGGAGCCCGACCCCAAGCCGAAGAGGGTATTGGCATGGAACGCGCCGACGAAATCGACCGTGGCGGGGATCTCGGCAGAAACCGGTAAGGATCTCTGGACCCGTCCGTGCGGCATCTGGGGACACTATGGCCATGGCGACCTGTTCGTCATCGACGAGCTCGCGTGGGTGCATGACGCCCCGGACTTCCGCATGGTCGGGCTCGACCCGCAGACCGGCGACGTGAAGCGGACGCTCTCCACACGGGCTGCCCTGGATCAGGGGCACCACCACCGCTGCTACCGCAACAAGGCCACCGTCCGCTACATCCTCACCGGTCGCCGGGGGATCGAAACGATCGATCTTCAGTCCGAAGAGAACCTGCGGCACCATTGGGTCCGCGGAACGTGCCGCTATGGAATCCTGCCCTGCAACGGGCTGATTTACGCACCACCCCATCCATGCATCTGCTACATCACCGCAAAGCTCAACGGCTTCTGGGCGTTGGCGGCGCAGAGAAAAGCGGAAAGCGGAAAACGGAAAGCGGAAGCTACGACGCAACTCGAACGGGGCCCGGCCTATTCCCTAGCCCCCAGCCCCCAATCCCCAACCCCCAATCCCTCCGACTGGCCCACGTACCGTCACGACGCTGCCCGTAGCGGCTGCGCTGCAACGGCCCTTGCCGCCGATCTGCAACTCGCATGGGAGGCCGAGCTGGGCGAGCGGCCAAGCAGCCCCGTGATCGCCGACGGAAAGTTGCTGGTCGCCTTGCCCGACGCACATGTTGTTCGGGCACTGGACGCAACCGACGGCAAGCCGCTTTGGAGCTACACGGCCGGCGGAAGGGTCGATACACCGCCGACCGTCTATCGTGGCCTGGCGCTGTTCGGCTCGGCCGACGGTTGGGTCTATTGCCTGCGGATCAGCGACGGCACGCTTGCATGGCGGCTGCGTGCCGCGCCCGAGGAGACCCGGATAATCGCCCGCGGGCGGTTGGAATCGCCGTGGCCCGTGCATGGCAGCGTCTTGATCTCCGACGGCGTGGCCTACTTCGCCGCGGGGCGATCGTCGTTTCTCGACGGCGGTATCTACGTCTTTGCGGTCGATCCGATCACCGGCAACGTGCTCCGCAAGAATCGCATCTACAGCCCCGATCCGGAAACGGGCGACATGGTCGAGGCTCGGCTGGCCTATGACATGCCGCCCGACGCGCTCGGCGCTTTGCCGGACGTACTGGTGGGCGACGGCACGAACGTCTACATGCGTCATCTGAAGTTCGACCCGGCCGACCTGAGCTACCGCTCGGCCGCACCGCCCGCCGACGGCAAGGTCAAGCGGGGTGCGTTTCCGGACGTCGGCACCCATCTGATGTCCGGGGCCGGCCTGTTGGACGATCAGTGGTTCAACCAGACGTATTGGACGATCGACGGCAAGTCACAGAGCAAGCTCTTGGTGTTCGACCGGGCAGCGGCCTACGGCGTCAAGCCGTTCCCGGGCAACGCGCGCCACTCCCGGGCGGTCTTCCGCCCGGGCACGGAAGGCTACACCCTGTTTGCCGCCGCGCGACCGAGCCACCAGTCGCGTTGGAAAATGAAGGTCCCCGTCCGTGTACGGGCGATGCTGGCGGCCGGGGAGACGCTTTATATCGCGGGCTCGCCGGATACTGTTACTCGCAGTGATACTGTTACTGGCAGTGACGGGGACCCGTACGGGGCTTTCGACGGTCGCCAGGGAGCCGTGCTATGGGCCGTTTCGACGAGCGACGGAAGCAAACTCGCCGAGTACAAGCTCGACGCCCCGCCGGTGTTCGACGGGATGGCCGCCGCCGCCGACCGCTTGTACGTATCGACGACGGCGGGCCGAGTGGTGTGCTTAGGCGGCAAGTAGCTAGTGTCTGTCGGGAAAGTGATGATTTGGCGGTGGGCGCTGGAGTTTGTGGGCCGATCTGATGGGCAGAGGAGGCTTTGGGGGCGCGAAGATCGCTCGCGGGGCAAATGGCAAA
>JABMRB010000904.1 GCA_013202865.1 Candidatus Nealsoniibacteriota bacterium
CCCCAGTGGCGCGGGCCCGACGGCAACGGCGTGACCACGCAGACCGAGCTGCCGATCGCCTGGAGCGAACACTTCGGCGTCGAATGGAAATGCGAACTGCCCGAGTGGGGAACCAGCACGCCGGCCGTCTGGGACGACGCGATCTTCTTGACCAGCCACGTCGACGAGAAGGACCTCGTGTTGCTGAAGATCAACAAGAAGACGGGCGAAATCGAGTGGACCCGCAAGGTCGGCACCGGCAGTGCGCTGCGTGGGCGGCCATTTGTCAATCGCGGACGCCAGAAGTTCCATGAGGACCACAATCTGGCCAGCCCCTCGCCGGTGACCGACGGCAAGCTGGTGGTGGCCCATTTCGGCAACGGCGACCTGGCGGCTTACGACTTCCGGGGCAAGCAACTCTGGCACCGCAACCTGCAAGACGACCACGGCGAGTACACCGTCTGGTGGGGACACGCCAACAGCCCGGTGTTCTACAAGGACCTGGTGATCTCGGTCTGCATGCAGGACTCCTGCCGCGACATTCGCCAGGAGTGCGCTCCCAGCTACGTCGTTGCCCACAACAAGCAAACGGGAAACCAGGTATGGAAGACGATGCGGATGACCGACGCCATCCGGATGAGTGGCGATTCGTACACAACGCCGATCTTTCGAGAAGCCGACGGACGCACCGAGATGATCGTGATCGGCGGCCAGATGTTGGATGCTTACGATCCGACCAACGGCCGGCAGCTATGGTATCTGCCCGGGCTGGTGGGTACCGAGGTGATTCGCACACCGGTGGCGGCCCACGGGATGATCTACGCCACGCAGGGGATGCGCCGGGCGGTTTTGGCGGTTAAACCCGGCGGCAACGGCAAGCGAACGCAGGACGACATTATCTGGAGTTGCGGCCAGGGACTCTACAACAGCCCCTCGCCGGTGGTGGCCGGCGAACTGCTGTTCATGGTGAACAACTACGGCATCCTCCGCTGTTTCGATGCTCACACCGGCCGGCTGAAATGGAAGGAGCGGATCAAGGGTGAATATCGCGCCTCGCCGCTGGTGGCCGACGGCCGTGTCTACTTTCTCAACATGGAGGGCCTGACCACCGTGGTCTCCGCCTCGCCGCGGTTCGATCGGCTCACCGAAAACCAACTCGACGACGAGACGATCGCCTCGCCCGCGGTCAGCGACGGCAAGATCTTCATCCGCGGCCGCAAATCGTTATACTGTTTGCGGAAGTAGCCGCGAAGCGGCAGATTGATACAACACGTCACACCAACGCCCCCCGACTGTGTTCGGGGGATCCCGTCGATGCAATCGACGGGCTTTTCCAGCGCATCACAAGGAGTTCTGACCATGCTCGCCGACAAGACCCTGAAGTTGTGCCTCCTCGTAGCGATCGCACTGACCGCCTTGCCGATCACGGCTGCCGCCGCGGACAGCCCTCCCAACGTGATCTTCTTCCTCAGCGACGATCATCGCGGCGGTCTGCTCGGCTGTGCCGGGCATCCGATCCTGAAGACACCCACCATCGATCGCCTGGCCGGGCAGGGCGTGCGGTTCGAGAACGCTTTCGTGACCACGTCGATCTGTGCCGCCAGCCGGGCGACAATCTTTACCGGGCTCTACGAGCGGTCGCACCGGTTCACGTTCGGCACCCCGCCGATCGCCCGCCGGCTCATCGACCGGAGCTATCCCGTATTGCTGCGCAAGGCGGGCTACCGCACGGGCTTCGTCGGCAAGTTCGGCGTCGGTGCGGAAGGCCGCGAGGAAATGTTCGACTCGTTCGTCTCGCTGGGACACCCCTACTTCAAGCGGCAACCGGACGGCTCCTTGCGCCACCTCTCAGAAATCGCCGGCGACCACGCGATCGCGTTTCTGCGCGAGTGTCCCAAGGAGAAGCCGTTCTGCCTCTCGGTCAGTTTCAACGCCGCCCACGCCGCAGACGGCGATAAGATCAACCACTTCCCTTGGCCGAAAGCCGTCGACCGGATGTACGAAGACCTGACAATCCCGCCGCCCAAGCTTTCCGATCCGGCCGTCTACGAAAGCCAGCCGGAGTTCCTCAAGAAGTCGCTCAACCGCCAGCGGTACTTTTGGCGATGGGACACGCCCGAGAAGTATCAACGCAACGTGAAGGCCTACTACCGCATGATTACCGGGCTCGACCGCGTGATCGGGCGCGTATTGGACGAACTGAAGGAACTCGGGCGCGACGAGAACACCGTGGTGATCTTCTGTGGCGATAACGGCTACTACCAGGCGTCGCGGGGGTTCGCCGGTAAATGGTCGCACTACGAAGAGTCGCTCCGGGTGCCGCTGGTTGTCTTCGACCCGCGTGCCAAGCCGGACCTGCGCGGACGCGTGCTCGCCCAGAAGGCGTTGAACGTCGACGTCGCAGCAACGATCGTCGACTACGCCGGGCTGGACGTGCCCGAGTCGTACCAGGGGCTTAGCCTCGTGCCGTTGGTGCAAGATGAACCGTCGCGCGAGTGGCGCAGCGATTTCTTCTGCGAGCACCTGATGGAAGCCGGTGCGAACCTCCCCAAATGGGAAGGCGTCCGCGGCGAGCGTTACGTTTACGCCCGGTACTTCCAGCAAGAGCCCGTCTACGAATTCCTGCACGACCTGAAGACCGATCCGGATCAACTGAAGAACTTAGCCGTCGATCCGCAACACGCGGCCGCCCTGGAGCAAGCTCGGCAGCGCTGCGACGAGCTCCGCGACGGCTATGGCGGCCCCTTCCAGCCGAACCCGCGGCAAAAGTAGTAGCAACGCTCTTGTTCCCAGGCTCCGCCTGGGAACACACTGTCTTGGAGGCTCCGCCTCCGCGAACACGAGCAAACCCAACCCCAACGGCACGGTCAACCCAGCTTCAACGAGGCAAAGCCTCGGGGCATTGCGCTGCCAGACAGAGCCTGGGAACGAGAAGGAAGAAGCAGGCAGATAGAGCAGCGAAACGCTTCAAGTAAGCGGCAACCCCAACCGGGCTCAATCTTCTCCGAAATAAACGAGGGAGGCGATCGGCGTGGCTGAGAAACGAAAGAAGGACAAGAAGGGTAGATTCCAGTTCAGCCTGCGGACCCTGCTGGTGGCGACTGCCCTATTCGCGATAGCGTGCGCTTGGGTCTCGAATCACGTCATACGCGCCCGAGCACAAAGACGGGCGGTCGAATCGGTCCTTTCCAGGCTTGGATCTGTCTACTATGCCCATAATCGTGGAGAGGATGGCGACTACTATGACAACTACGGGCGGCCCGGAGGCCCGGAGTGGCTGCGCCGGTGGATCGGAGATGAGTACTTCCAAGAGCTTCATGCGGTGGAGTTCGACTACCATTGGGACTGTGACTTTCACGAGACCGTCGTGTTGTTGGGCAGTCAGCGGGAACTCCGCGTTCTGCTGCTGACTTACACTGAGTTGAGTGACGACGACCTCGCACCGTTGAAGGGACTTCAGAAGTTGACCATTCTGTCGCTCGAACGCACCAACGTGACCGACGCAGGCGTCGGTGAGTTGACGGCCTTGACGCAGCTACAGACGCTCCGCCTGAACCAGACCGCGATTACGGACCGTGGAGTCGCGCACCTTGTCGCATTCAACGAACTCCGCCATCTTGGCCTCGCTGAGACCCGAATCACGGACAAGAGCCTTCAATATCTCTCGGCCATGCCACGATTGGAGGGTCTGGCATTTTCAGAAACGGCCGTGACCGATGCCGGGCTCAAGCACCTGGCAAAACTGCCGAAATTGCAGGTGCTTTACCTGGACGGAACAGATGTCACCGATGCGGGCTTGAAGCACCTGTCAGGGCTGACGAAGTTGGAGCATCTCACCCTTGATGGTAGCATGGTGACCGGCAGCGGCTTCGCGCATTTGCACGGACTACGGAACCTTCGTACTCTTGTTGTTGACTTCCTGCAGGCAGACAGCCCGGGGATGAAGGCCCTTGAGCGGGCGCTTCCTGCCCTTGAGTGGAGTTCAACGAGTGTGCCCAACGGAACCACCGTTCCCCGCGATCCATTCTCCCGACCGTGAGCCGGGTGATGAACGTCGACTCCGCCGCCAGGCATGCTCTTGTTCCCAGGCTCTGCCTGGGAACACACTGTCTTGGAGGCTCCGCCTCCTCGAACACGAGCAAACCTGGCCATTGTGGCACCACGAACCCTGCTTCGACGAGGCAGAGCCTCGGGGTATTGCGTTCCCAGGCAGAGCCTGGGAACGAGAGGAATGCCGTTCCCCTACGACGCATCCAGCAACTTCTTCAACTCGGTTGCCAGCAGCGCGGGGTTGTCGCTGGCGACGAGGTGGTCGATCTGTTTCTTCGACACCTTGAGCTTTTCCATGGCCGTGGCGGCCCGTTTCCAGAGACGCGCGCGGGCTTTACCCTCGGCCAGGTAGAGATCGGTCAAGAGGTCGCCGAGCCGCTGGAGAAGGATGGCGTCCTGGTTCTCGTAGTAGTTGCGGATAACCCGCTGTTGATAGGATGA
>JABMRB010000905.1 GCA_013202865.1 Candidatus Nealsoniibacteriota bacterium
CCCCCAAATCCCAAATCCCAAATCCCCCTACTCCCACGCCACCACGACCGGACAGCCAACCTGAATGCCGAGCATCTTGGCCGCGTTGTCGCCGACTACGGCCAACTCCAGGCGGCCGTTGGAACCGATCAGGGCGACGAACGTGCCGCGGGGCCGCTCGGCGTAGGTGCTGTAGATGCCCCATGTCTCGTAGATATTACAGACCACACAGGCACGTTCGTCGGTCGGGCGCCCGGCAAGCATCTCGACCGTGATGTTGGTGATCAGGTTGCCGAACGTATCGATCGCTTGAACGATGCCGTCGATCCGGGTGGGCGATTGTTGGACTTCGGGCCGGGCCACGTCGACCAACTCGCTGGTTGCCGGACCGAGCCGGGTGGGATCCAGACCCAGGCTCAGGTGGGCGGCCACCGGGGCCATGATGTCGCGGCCGTGAAACGTCGAGGAAACTTCGTCGAGCCAATACTCCTGCTCGGTCAGCTCGATCAGCTTCGTCGGCGGCGTACGGGCGGCCAGCCGGCTCAGCAGCCCGTTGTCCGGGGCCAAGTAGTTCTGCCGTCCGATCTGCGCGAAGACGATCGCCCGGTCGGTCCCCACGCCCGGGTCGACCACGGCGACGTGGATTGTTTCGTCGGGAAACCGCTCGGTCACGTCGTCCAACACGATGGCCCCCCGGCCCACGTCCCGGGCCGGGACCTCATGGGTCAGATCGACGATGTTCGCAGCCGGGTTGATCGAGAGGATCACGCCTTTCATCGTAGCCACGTACGGGCTGCCGGTACCGAAGTCGGTGGTTAGGGTGATGATACTCACAGTGCTTCTTTGATCGAAAGGATCATCGTTTGCTAAGGTACTCTTCCACGGTAAACCCGGCGTCTTTCAGGATGCGAACGGCAAGCCCGCGTCCCAGGTCACAGCCGGTATGCACCGGGATCGTCACGGAAACCTTGCTGCCTTCGTGCCACAAGGTCAGATGGCTTCCGCTCTGGCGGTCCTCCACGAAACCTTGACGTTGGAGGAAGGCCACCAGTTCGCGGGCGGTCACTTGCGGCATCCGGCTCATTCCGGCACCCCCACGGTGAGTTCTTCCACGTGGACGATCCGTTCGTTTTGTGGAATCGGTTCCGCGTGCGCACCCAACGACTCCAAATGCTGCTGAATGGCTTCCCGTATATTGCGTTTGGCGTCTTCGATCGTCTTGCCGTTGCTGAAACAGCCGGGAATGGTCGGGCTATAGGCGTAGTAGCCCTCGTCTTCCTGCTCCTTCTCAATGATAATCTGGAACGAGTAGAACTTCATGCGGTTCTCCTCCAGTGCGAGGTCAATATTCGCGTTCGATCAACCCGAGACAAATATCTCGCACCTGTCCCGGGTTGACGTTGGGATTCTCCTTCTTCGCCTGGCCGATCAACGCACCGGCCGCTTTGAGCTTGCCTTCCTTGACTTGGGCAACGATCTTAGGATTGGCCGCCAACAGCCGGCGGCAAAGGTCCTCCAGATCCGACTCGTCGACCTCCTCGATACCAAGGCTCTTCATCGCCTCCTCGACCGACGTGCCCGCGTCGATCATCCCGGTCAACACCTCGCGTCCGCGACCGGTGGTCAACTTGCCGGCGGCGACCGTGGCGAGCAGTTCACCCAGGGCACCGGCCGAGACGGGGAATTCGCCGATACCGATCTGCCGTTCGTTGAGCGTTCGCAGCACGTCCTGCTGCACCCAGTTGGCGGCCGTCTTGCCGTCGCCGCAGGCTTCGACCAACTCTATATAGTAGTCTACCAGCGCCCGGCCCTGATTGACCAGCACATCGGCGTCGTAGGGCGTAATCTCGTAGGTTTTTTCCAGTCGCACGCGTAAAGCGGCCGGTAATTCACCCAAGGAGGAGCGGATCTGCTCGACCTGCTCGGCGGTCACCATGATCGGCACGAGATCCGGGTCGGGCAGGTAGCGGTAGTCGCTCGATTCCTCCTTCGTACGCTGTTGCCGGGTGACCTGGGCCGATTCGTCCCAGCCGCGGGTCGTCTTGTGCCCACCCGGACCGTCCAGCCTCACGCCGTGCTCCTGCCAGAGGTCGTACTGGCGCTGGATCTCGTAGGCCAGGGCTCGGTCGACCGCCCGGAAACTGTTCATGTTCTTCACTTCCACGATCGGCGTGGCCGCCTTGCCCTCGGGCGTGTCGAAGTGCAGGTTGACGTTGGCATCGACCCGCAGGCTTCCCTCCTGCATGTTGCAGTCGGATACGCCGAGGTAGTTCAACAGCAGCTTCAACTCGGTCAGGTACGCCTTGGCCTCGGCGGCCGAGCGAAGGTCCGGCTCGCTAACGATCTCCAGCAGCGGCGTACCGGTGCGGTTCAGGTCGATCCGGCTGTCGGCCTTGCCCGCCGCTTCGTCGTGCATGCTCTTGCCGGAGTCTTCCTCCAGGTGCGCCCGGATGATGCCGATCCGCCTGGGCTCGAACG
>JABMRB010000906.1 GCA_013202865.1 Candidatus Nealsoniibacteriota bacterium
TCGAAGTTGCCCTCGGTCCAGGTCTTGCCGGTGCCCGTGTTGCCGAAGTTGGCTCGCAAGGCGGCCCAGTCGCTCAGCCAGACCTTTCCGTCGCCGTCAGAGTCTCCGCCCAGCGCGACGAACAACTCAAGGTCGACGCTACGGGTGATGGCCCCGCCGGACCTGACGTAGGTGACGTCCCTGAGGAAGCCTCCCTGGCCGATGTGGCCCGTTTCGTCTGCGGCGGGTGCCGGCTCGACGGCGGCGAACTCGACACCGGTTTCACCGGGAACACCAGTGACGGAGCCCTGGTCAGTAGAGTTGTCGACGACCGTCAGCGTGGTGCCGGGCGAGAACCATTCCCGCAACCGCTACGAACATAATCGCGTGCTTCAACATGTTGCTGCTCCTTCAGGGTTCATTAGGGAGTGCTGTCAAAACTACAATAGGCATTTGTGTATCGATGAACGTCGTCGCGCCTCATTAGCTAACATTTCCCATTTGGCTTCAGCCTGGAACATTTCCAAGCTTCGGATATTGGCGATTCTAAGATCATGACGGCGTCACGGCTCACGGCCACTGCTTTTCAGCAGTCCGGTGCGCGATGCCAAGCGGGGGGGAGGGGGGAGGTTGTCCGCAGTCGCACTGTTCATATTAGAGCACAAAGGCAGTCTGGTTTCATTTCCTATTTTCGTCAATCTATTTCGGTGTTTCCTCATCTTGCGATCAGCCACAGCTCGACATGGTTGCCACGATTCGTCTATAACTGTCTTATCGACGTTCCGCGGCAAATGCTCTGTCGAAGGCCGTTGTTTGCCGGATTGCTTTTTTTCCCTCATTGAAAACAGCACGCCATGCCCGACTCCAAATGCGTTTTGTTGTTGATCGAATCCTCGAGAGCGTACAGTCGTGGCTGCCTCGCCGGTATAGCGTCGCAATTCGTAACGGCTTTCAAGCGTTTAACCGGCTTCACACCCGGGAAGTACCGCGAGGGTGCCATCCGGAGCACGTCTTGACATGAAACGCTACAGAGGGATTCTCGGTATCGGTTCAGGCGAGCGTTCTCCTGTTGCCTGGGACGTGCTGGCCATTGAGTAGCGATTCAAGAACGGGCCCGTCTTTGCTGGCGAGCCTTGCGGTATTCCGTCGAGGCGCTGTGAACGGACAGCGACGTGTTGAAATTGCGGATGTATTTGTACCGCTCGGTGCGGATCGATCGGCTCTTGAGCTTGGAGCCACCGCACCAGTCCGCCGCGGAAAACACCTCGCTGCGCAGTTCTGCATTCGGACCGAGAAACGGTCGGCCGTGCATCCAGTCCGGAACCGTACCGCCCGCACAGGCGACCGTCTGGGCAGTGATGTCAATCGCCGCCAGGAGTTGGTCACTTGCCGCCCCGCTTTTGAACTCCGCCGGTGGGTTGCAGGCTTTTGGCCAGCGGATGATTAGCGGTTGATTGAGACCGCAATCGTACAGGAAACACTTGCCACGCAAGAATGCCTCGCCGTGGTCCGACAGAAAGAACACGATCGTATTGTCGGCCAGTCCTTCGCGCTGAAGCCACTCCATCACGCCACCGACATTTCGATCGAGATGCTGAATTGACTCAAGGTAATCCGACCAGACTTGGCGCGTGACCGAATGATCGGGGTAATAAGGTGGAAGGTCGACGTCCTTTGAAGCGATCGGCCGTGCGGTGTCCTGCTTGAACGGTCGATGGGCCATAAGGAAATTGAATTGGGCATAGAAGGGCTGATGGGTTTTCAAATCGGACAAGCTGTGCGTATCCCAGCCTTTTCCGTCGAACTGAAAATTCCAATCGTCTTTACCTCCCGATCCAATTTCCTTGTCGCGAATGTTCCCGGTATGGTAACCGCAGTTTCGCATCAGGACAGGAAGCGGTTTCACTTCACCGGGCAGCGGCCGCATGAATTGTTTGGGCGGCCGCATGGTAACGGAACCAAGTGTCGTCTGCGTAACGCCCGTAATCATCGCCGTGCGGTGAGGGCAGCGTTGTGCGGCAGCAGGGATGAAATGGCTCATTCCTGCTTTCCTTTCTTCGCTGCCGGTTTCTTCCTCTTTTCTGCCGCCCGGATCAGATCGTCGTAGTAGATGAACTCGTCGCAATTGGCGATCAGCAGGACCGGCTCCAACGAGGCGGAGCCTCGGGGCATTGCGTACCCAGGCAAAGCCTGGGCACGAGGGGGAATGCCACGCAACTCCAACGCTTCTTGACAGCCGCCCGGCCGCTGGTATACTGACGGCGTCGGGGCGTAGAAGCGTGTTACGGATGCAATAAGGAGAGATCATGAGAAAGTTCAGGACCGGCCCGATACTCATCGCCGTCGCCCCGCTGTTGCTCTGCCTGCAAGCAAGCGGCGAGGATTGGCCGCAATGGGGTGGAACTTGCCGCAAGAATATGGCGGCCGACGAAAAGGGGTTGCCCGAGTCCTTCGTGCCCGGAAAGAAGGATACGCCCAGCGGCACCGTCCGGATCGAGACCGCCACCAACGTGAAGTGGGCTCGCAAAGTATGCCCGAGCACCTACTCCTCGCCCGTGGTCGCCGACGGAAAGGTCTTTCTCTGCGGTAAGGCAGACCAGGGCGGCATTATCGCCTGCCTGGACGAACAGACCGGTAAGCTCCTGTGGCAATGGCAGGGTGGTCCCGCCGCCCATAGCTTTGGAATCTGTGGATCTCCCGTCGTCGAAGGCGATCGCTTGTACGTTGTCAACCAGGGATGCGTCGTGATGTGCCTGGACGTCAACGGGGAACCGGACGGACCGCAGCGCCGTAAGGCACGCGTCTTGTGGACGTTCGACATGAAGGAGAAGTTCAAGACGGAACCAGCCGACGTCCATTGCGGGTCGTGTGTCATCGACGGCGGACTGCTCTATGCACCCACCTCCAACGGGATCGATCCGTTAGGAGACAGAAGGCATAAGATGTTCGTTTACCGCGACGGCGCCGGATCCAAAGGGGGACGCGTCATTATCGAAGACCCCGAAGTCTATCGGGCGGCTTCCCCCGACTGCCCGAACGTGGTGGCCCTCGATAAGGAAACCGGGCGGCTGGTCGCCACCGACGACACGCCGATCGCCGAGAATCTGCTCAAAGGCCAGTGGTCCTCATTGGCCGCCGGCCAAGTCGGCCGACGGAGCCTGGTGTTTTACGGCGGCGGTGACGGGCAATGCTATGCCTTCGAGTCGCCGGCGACGGCGCCCGGGCAACCGGTCAAATTGAACACCGCGTGGTCTTTCGACTGCAATCCGGCGGAGTATAAGCAATTTGGCGGCAAGCCGATGATCGTCCACTATTATCTTGGCGACTCCCGTTGGGGAGGTGCGCTGAACAAGAACGACGGCACGTTCGCCGGCATGGGTGAGATCATCGGCACGCCCGTCTTCTACAAGGACCGGATTTACGTGGCGATCGGCCGCGATACCGCCATGGGCCGCGGCCGCGGCGCGCTGCAGTGTATCGACGCCACGAAGACGGGAGACGTTACCGAGACCGGCAAGATCTGGACCTATCAGGGGCTCGACTGGTCTTGTTCGACCGTCTCGATCGCCGAGGGGCTGGTCTACATAGCCGACGTGGCCGGACGTTTGCATTGCGTCGACGCCGAAACGGGCCACTGCTGCTGGGTCCACGAGACCAAAAGCGGCGGCGTGTTGGGCTCGACGTTGGTGGCCGACGGAAAGGTCTACATGCCAACGAAAAAGGGCCTGTACGTCCTGGCGGCCGGCCGGCAAGAGCGGCTCATCGAGCGCATCTACCTGGGGGCCCCGATCTATGCCTCGCCGGTAGCGGCCAACGGCACCCTCTACGTCGTAACGCACAACGGCTGGATCTGGGCCGTCCGCGGGTGATCCGTTCCGATGTTGACCGCAAAGGGCAGAAGTCGTAGTATATGCCCGGAAGAATTGTATATGCTCTGTCAACGTTCAAACCACGAGTAGCTGGATTCGCAAGAATTCAGTCGAGGAAATCCAATGTCCGAAGAACCGTTGATTGCCGTATTCGTGGATTTCGAGAACCTGGCCATCGGGGTCCGGGACATGAGGGTCGGGCAGTTCAAAATCCAGTTGGTCTTGAAACGGCTGCTGGAGAAAGGCCGCATTGTCTACAAACGGGCCTATTGCGACTGGAGCAACTACCGAGACGCCGTCAAGGAGTTCCACACCCAAGGCGTCGAGCTGATCGACATCCCGCAGAGCAAGATGAGCGGCAAGAACAGTGCCGACATCCGGATGGTCGTCGACGCGTTGGACCTCTGCTACTCGAAGGAACACATCGACACGTTCGCCCTGCTCTCCGGCGACAGCGACTTCTCGCCGCTGGTCTCGAAGCTCAAGGAGAACCACCGCCGAGTGATCGGCTGCGGCGTGAAGAGTTCCACCTCCGACCTGCTGATCGCCAATTGCGACGAGTTCATCTACTACGACGATCTGATCCGGGCGGCAAGAAAGAAGAAACCGACAGTGAAGAAAGGAAAGCAGGAGAAACCGGACAAGAATCAAGAAGCGATCGACCGGGTCATGGAGGCCCTCTCTTCAGCCGAACAGGACTACGACCCGCTATGGGGCTCGACGCTCAAGCAAGCCATCCGCCGCGTCCACCCCGGTTTCAGCGAGAGCTACTACGGCTACCGCAGCTTCTCCGACCTGCTCGACGATCTAAAAACCAAAGGCTTCATCGATTTGGAGTACGACGATAAACGCGGGAATTATAAGGTGCGACGGAAGAAGGATTGAGGAGGCGGTGGTGGCTGTTAGGCAGTCAGTCTTGCCGTCGTATCTCGGATAATGCCCTGGAACTCGCTTTTCATCTCACTGGGTAAGAAAGATTTGGAGATGAGCGTTAGGGAAGGTTCCATCGCCTTGACCTGCTCGTCGATTACTCTCTTCGCTACCTTCTCCGGCAGCTTGCAGTATGCGGCCAGGTCCAGCCAACTACGGCGAGTCAAGTTCTTGGTCTTTCCGCCGACCGGCAGGGCAAGCGAATCATCGGGGATCACGAGTCGTGTGCAAACCAAATCGTAGGCGGGCGCAAGGCGACAGATTCCATCCGGTCCGGTAATAAGGGAGAAGTTCTTCAAGTGCATGTCGCCGTTGGCAACCCACCAGCCAAACAGCAACAGCTTATAGAGACTGCGCAATTGAACTAACGGCTCCGACGCATATTGCCGCAGAGCCCGAATGCAAACCTCCGCCGACCCGGAGTATTTGTCTCGAAGCGGCTTTGCAGACAACTGACAGAAGTCCTCAACTCGAAGTTTTGAGCCGTCGTCACAGCGGTCGAACCTCTTCACCACGTAGGAAAGCGAATCGTCTTGCAGTCGTAGCAACCCGAAACTCGGAACTTCAATTCCGACCAACGAGGCCAGTCGCATGGTAAGGTGCTCATTTTGAGGCAATGCGGGAAATCTTGAAGATTCCGGCTTCAGGATGTAGCGACCGCCCGTCGCGGCGACAATCAACCTTGCTCTGTCTGGAGAGAGCTTCAGAGATACCTTCTCCTGCATTCCAGAAATCGACATCTTGCCGGCCATCTTCACGGCGATCTTGTGAAGCTCACGGAGGCTGACGTTGATCGCCGGAAGAACTTCTGTACCGAACAGCGACTCGATGCAGGCTGCGTGGTAGTCGGCATCGCGTTGGGTGGACCCCAGGCAAATTGCACACGTTCCCATTTCTATCGGTCCCCAGATTCGGCGGGGATGACCTCGACTGCCCCCACACAATCGCCGCAGGTTGCCAGAAGCAGTCCGAAGGCGTCCTCCTTGGAGACTTTGAGTGTCTTGCTCGAAATCTCCAGTAGCCAACCTTCCGGCAACAGGTTCTCGAAGAAAGGATGCAGACCCTTCGAGACGTATGGCTCCGGGCGCAAAGGCATCGTCACCGAGATCGGCACGGCATCGGACCGCTGAAGCCATTGGCTCAAATACGTGAATCGAACGTCATCGTCGAGTTCCTCGACGATACCAACCGGCTCGCCGGCCAAACGCACTTCACCCTTACGTGTTTCCATCAATCACTCCCCGCTCGAGGAACTTCAACGTGGCCCAGCATACGACCAAATACTCGAAGCACTCGGTTCACGGCATCCATCCGTAGCGTCGGTTTCCCCCGTTCAAGATCAGAGACAAAACGTGTGCCGACTCCCGCAAGTTCGCCCAACTCTCGCTGCGTCAGCCCGGCCGCCTGCCGTCGCTGCCGCACGAAGGCTCCGATGCTCCTCGGGCTTTCATCAACAATGTCCAGCATGTCACACTTCCGGGCCATACGCTTCGCAGCAAACATTCCCGATCGGGAATACACCATCTAACCATACAGTATCGTCCGATTCGGACAAGGACTTGGTGATTATTCCCGATCGGGAATGTCAGTTTTGCCGTCCAGCTACCTGCACAACCGACTATACCCTGAAATCGCCGTACATTTTGGCGGTTGAGGCACATCTGGTCGTAGGGAGAGCATTCCCGATCGGGAATAATTGGGAGCCTGGGGGCAGTGTGTTGCCAGTGTGTATTGGCAGTACAATATATGCACCCAGGCCTTTGTTCCCGATCGGGAATAGGCGGTCACCGCGGTGTTGCTGCCAGCGAACGACTCTTAGGGGTGGTTCGCGTTTACCTGACAAGCCGGGCGATGTACATTGGCGATCGCACCGCTGACCACGATTATCTCCACGAAAGGCCCATCAATGGTGAGGCTCTTCTCCTTACGGGTGGCCATTGTCGCTCTGCTGACGACGTCCCCGGCAATCTGTCCGCTGGGTCGGGCGGACGATTGGCCGACCTGGCGGCACGACCGGTTGCGGACTGGCGTGACGAGCGAACGGATCGACCCGCCGCTCGAACAGGTCTGGGCGTTTCACTCGCGGCAGGCGCGACTTGCTCCCAAGCCACAACACTCCCCCCACCACGCGAAGTATCCTTGGCTCACATGGTACACGCTTCCGATCGCCGCGGCCGGCGACGCGCTGTTCTTTAACAGCGCGGCCGACGGGCGGACGGTATGCCTCGACGGGGCCACCGGTAAAGTGCGGTGGGAATTCGTCGCCGGCGCAGCGGTGAACCGCACCCCGATGATCTGGCAGCGCAAGGTCTACGTCGGCAGCGACGACGGGCACGCCTATTGCCTTAACGCCGAGACGGGCGCGGTCGTGTGGAAATTCAAGGCCACACCGGCCGATCGTTGGTTCCTTGCGTACGGCAAGCCCGTGTCGGTCTGGCCGGTCCGCACCGACGTGCTGGTGGACGACGGCGTCGCATATTTCGGCGCGGGCGTGTTTCCGCACGATGGGACGTTCCTGTACGCCGTGGACGCACGAACCGGCCGGTTGCTTTGGCGCAACGGAACCCAGTGCGAAACGGGCTGGCGCGCGAGCATGTCCCCGGCCGGGCATCTGTTCGTCACCCGAAAGTCGATCTGGGTACCCAAGGATTGCTGGGGCTATTTTCTGAATTGGGGTACGCTGGTCTCCTTCGACCGTGCCACCGGCGGGCCGATGCGCACCGGCCCGGATAAGGACGAAGTGCCCGAATGGCCGAGCCTGTCGAGTTCGTTCTGGCCCGTCTTCGGCGTTCGCACCGACGGCGTGCGGTACTTCGGCTCGCATGCCGATAAGATCGACGAGCAAGATCCGAACAAACGGACACAACGGTGGCGAGCGGACGTTGCCGGGCGTTGGACGGACGTCGATTCCGTGCTCTCGGTGCGGTACAAGAATCCGATATTCTTCCGCTACGATCCGGATCTGTCGAGCGTCGTCTATGCCGGCGGTCTCCTCTACCACACCGCGTTCGATTTGGATCCGCAGCAAGGGACCGGCTCGCGCATCTACGCACGCGATCCGGCCGACGGCAAGTTGCTCTGGTCGGCCGAGGTCGCCGAACGGGCCAATCAACTCATCGTGGCCAACGGACGGCTGTTCGCTGCTACCCGGCAGGGTACGATCTACGCCTTCGCACCCAAGGGAGCCAAGACGCACGGCGTGATCGAGGAGGCCGTTGATGCGAGTGCGTCCCTCGCGGGTGACGGCCCTGCGCCGGCGGTGACGGCTCGGACCATCATCGAGCAGACGGACAAGAAAGCCGGCTATGCGCTGGTGGTCGATTGCACCGACGGCGGGCTTGCGTTGGAATTGGCTAAACAGACGAATCTGTATGTAGTTGCCGTCTTCCGCGACGCGAGCCAGGCAGCCGCTGCCCGTGGAGTGTACGCCCGCAGCGGCCTGCACGTCTCGCGTATCGTCGCGTATCACCAGGCGGCCGGTACGAAGCTGCCATTCCCATCGTTCTTTGCGGATCTGATCGTCTCGGAGGCAGCGGCCGGCGGCGGGGCCTTGCCGCAAGACACGGAGAGTCTCAGCCGTATGCTCAAGCCGATCCGTGGCGTAGCACTAATCGGCGGCAAGCAGAGTGAAGCCGCGCTGAAGGAGTGGATCGTCACCACAAAGCAGACCGACTGGTCTATCGTCAAGGGCAGCAACGTCTCGGCGAAGCGGATCCGCCCGCGCCTCGAAGAGGCCGGCGGGTGGTTCCACGCTTACGGCGATGCGGGCCACTCGAACTGTAGCCGGGACGCTGCGCTCAAGCCGCCTTTGGGTGTGTTGTGGTACGGTGCGCCGCACCTCGAACAGGGCAGCGGCAGTCCGGCCGGCGGTGCCCGAGTCGTCGACGGCGTGCTCCTGTTGCCCGAAGGCACGACGCTCATCGGCTACGACCAGTACACGGGCCGCGAGTTGTGGCGTCGCGAGCAGAGCAACACCGACGCGGTTGCCGCTCCGGGAAGCGTGTTCCTACGTTACCTGGAGGTTGTCGTCCGGCTCGATCCGGCGACCGGGAAGACCCTCCAGGAGTATCGCCCACCTTATACCGGTGGCAAATGGACTGCGATGGCCGCCGACCGCGACGGCAAGACTCTCTACCTTGCCGCGGGCACCGAGCACCTTGCCGCGGGCACCGAGCAGTGGAACTGCATCCTGGCGATAGACGTAGCCGACGGGAAGCCGCGCTGGACCCTTGGCGGGCCGGGGAAGGAAAAGCAGTGGGGCGCCTTCAGCGCGATCGGCAACGCCTACATCTATTTCGTGGAGGGCTCCGCGGAAGACGCAGTCCGTGAGGAAACAATCGCCGAGATGCGGGCGTACCTGAAGGCAGACGACCCGAAGCGTCTCGAAAAGTTCGAGGAGGAATTAGACCAGCACGAGTTCCGCACTTTTACCACCGTCGACGCGAAAACGGGAAAGGTCCTCTACACGCACGGCATGGATGCCACCAACTGCGGCGGCAAGTGGCTGCCGGGGGTCGGGTACGGCAGCGGCAAGTACGCCAGACACTACAATCCCCTCGTTGGCGGATGCACCATCGCGCAGGACGACGTCGTCATCTTCTGCACGGCCAGCGGCGCCGACAAAGGCTGGCAACAATGGCCCGCCGGGGCTTACGCGCAACGCAGCATCGCCGTCCACGACGGCGCCACGGGAAAGCTCCTCTGGAAGAAACCGGCCGACTATCGCACGCGGCCGGTCGTCGTCGACAAAACGATCTACGCCGAGCCCTGGGCGTACGACCTCTACACGGGCAAGCGGAAGACGCGCGTTCATCCGATCACCGGCAAGCAAGCGGATTGGGCCTGGTGCCGCAGCGACAAACAGTGTGGGATATTCGCCGCGTCGAAGCACTTCCTCTTCGGCCGCTCGCTGGGCGTCGGTTATCACGATCTGTTGTCCGATCAAGGGCTCTACACGTTCTACCACAGCCGCATGAGCTGCTCGTTCGACGCAGTCAGCGGCGGCGGGCTGATGATCAAGCCGCCCATGGCGGTCTACTGCCAGTGCTCGTGGTCGCTGCCGTTCACCGTCGCCATGGGACAGGTATCGACGCAACCGACCGTGGGACAGTCGTTCGCACAACCGGGCCCCGCGGTGCCGGTCAAACATCTCTACGTCGACTTCGGTGCCTCGGGCGACCGACGCGACGTGCAAGGCAACCTCTGGCTGAAGCCCCAGCGTGTCGAAGGACACAAGCTCCTGCTGGGATTGGGACTGACGGCTACCATGTACCCGAACGGGGAAGACGTGCGTCGCAATTCCCTGTACACGCCGATCGAGAACACGGAGGTGCCGTTCGTGTTCGCCACCGCGGCCCGGGGGATGAAGCAGTGCGTTATTCCCGTCAAGACTGCCGCAGACGGCGCCGCTGTTTTCAAGGTAAGGCTGGGCTTTGCCGCCCTGCCGGGCGACAAGCCGGGCCAACGCGTCTTCGACGTGAAGCTCAACGGCAAGACGGTCCTGAAAGATTTCGACGTCGTCCAGCAGACCGGCGGGACCGACGTGGCCGTCTGGAAAGAATTCACCCTCGACATCGACGAGAACCTGGTCCTCAGTCTGGTCGCCAAGTCGGACCAGCCCACCGCGGAGCAGGCGCCTCTAATCAACGGGCTCGTCATCCGGCAGCAGGAAAGGTAGACGTTCTCGCCGCATATACCGGTCCGGCGGGATCGTGAGGGGGTACGCCCGTTTGGTGCTTCCGGAGGCGAAGCCTGGGCGCCGGCATCGAGGCCGACACCGGCATGACCGGCCTGGCCCTGTTGGCGTTTCTCGCCTCCGGACACACGCATCTCGA
>JABMRB010000907.1 GCA_013202865.1 Candidatus Nealsoniibacteriota bacterium
GAAGCGGACGGCCTGGTAAAGGTTCGTAGTGACCCGATTCATCGGGTCCCGGACAGGAAGGACCGCATAAATGCGGTCACTACAAACCAAAGAAGGAAAAACCATGACCAGCCGAAGACCCGCCGTCTGCCTACTAACGATCGCCTTAGCCATCGCCGCCCGGGCGGGACTCGCCGCCGATTACCCCTTGGCCCCGATGCCGTTTGACAAGGTCGAATTGGCCGACACGTTCTGGTTGCCCCGCCTGAAGACGCAGGCCGAGTCGACCGTTCCCCATGCCCTAAAACAGACCGAACCGGCCGTGGAAAACCTTCGCCGTTGCGGCAATTTCCTGCACGGGCGCGGCGGCGAACTGCCGTTTCCCCACCGATTCGTCTCGTCCGATCTCTACAAGGTCATGGAAGGGGCGGCCTACCTGTTGACGATCCGTCCCAATCCGGCGCTCGAAAAACAGATGGACCAAATCATCGACGTGATCGCCGATGCCCAACAGGACGACGGGTACCTCTACGTGTCGCACATCTGCAAGATCGCCCGGCCGAGCGAAATGGGCGAGACTCCCTACTCGTGGGTCGTCCACAGCCACGAACTCTACAACATGGGCCATCTGTACGAAGGTGCGATCGCCTACTATCGGGCGACCGGCAAGGACAAGTGGCTCAAAGTCGCCGAGAAGAGCGCCCGGCATTTCAACAAGGTGATCTTCGAGGGCGATCCGAACTACAACGGCGGCAAACCCGTGATGCAGGCCCCGGGTCACGAGGAACTCGAACTGGCCCTGTGCAAGCTCTATCGGGTTACCGGCAAACGTCTCTACCTCGACATGGCCAAGAAGTTTCTCGATATCCGCGGCGTGACCTATCGCCCCGAAGGCGAGGGCGTGATGTCGCCTTCCTACGCCCAGCAGCACAAGCCGGTCGTCGAGCAGACCAAGGCCGTCGGACACGCCGTGCGGGCGGGGTACCTCTACGCCGGGATGGCCGACGTCAGCGCGCTCAGCGGCGACTTGTCGTACGCGCGGGCGGCCGAGCGTATCTGGCACGACGTCGTCGACACCAAAATGCACATCATCGGCGGCCTGGGGGCAACGCACGGCATCGAAGGGTTCGGCCGGGCCTACGAACTGCCGAACCGGAACACCTACAACGAGACGTGTGCGGCCGTGGCGAACGTCTTCTTCAACTTCCGCATGTACCTGCTGCACAAGGACGCGAAGTATTTCGACGTGGCCGAGGTCGCCCTGCTGAACAACTCGCTGGCCGGCATGGGACTCGCCGGCGACAGCTTCTTCTACGTCAACGTGCTCGAGGCCGACGGGATCCGGATGTTCAATCACGGCACGGCCGGGCGGTCGGCGTGGTTCGGCTGCGCCTGCTGCCCGTCGAACCTTGCCCGGCTGATCCCACAGGTCTCCGGCTACATGTACGCCCACACCGACGATGAAATCTACTTGGCGCTCTACGGCAGCAGCCGGACCGAGATCCCCATGCCCGGCGGAAAGGTCGCCATCCGCCAAACGTCCGGCTACCCGTTCGACGGCAAGGTGACGCTCCGGATCGATCCGGCGCCGGGACGTGACGGCCCCGGGCAACCGTTCGCGCTAAAGCTGCGGATCCCCACCTGGGCACGCGAGCAATTCGTGCCCGGCAAGCTCTACCGCTACGTCGACAAGCTTCGCCCGCAGTGGACGCTACGGGTCAACGGCGAAAAGACCGAGCCCGAGTTGGTCAAAGGATTCGCCACGATCCGGCGCCGCTGGAAGCCGGGCGACACGGTCGAGCTCGACCTGCCGATGCCGATCCGCTACAACGTGACCGTCGACGAGGTCGAGGCCAACCGCGACCGCATCGCAGTGACGCGCGGCCCGTTGGTCTACTGTGCCGAACAGGCCGACAACGGCGGCGAGAAGGTGCAGCGGTTCTTCATCCCCGAGCCGGCCAAGGCGGACGAGATTCGCACCGAGGTCGTCGAGGACGGGTTGCTGAAAGGGATTGTCCGGGCGTCAGTGCCGGCCGTAGAAATCATCGGCGAAGAGATTCGCGAGTCGACCGTCAAATTGATTCCCTACTATGCCTGGAACAACCGCGGTGCAGAGTCGATGGTCGTCTGGATGCCACGTAACGAGAAGCTCGCCCGCGAGAGCATGATCAGCAACTTGTTGACCAGCTCGTCCTACGGCAAGGTGCTGGCGACCCACACGTTCGAGGCCGACACGGTGGCGGCCGTCGTCGACGGCAAGGTTCCGGCGAAATCGGCCGACCGGAAGCAACGGCGCTGGACAAGTTTGCCGTTTAAGAACCGGGGCCAGAACATCATCTTTGAATTCCCCCAGACGAAGACGGTCGCCAACGTGTCGATCTACTGGTACGAGGACCCCGACGGCGAGAAAGTCGAACTGCCCCGTGAATGGTGGATCGACTACAAAACAGGCGATGGCGACTGGACGCGGATGAAGAAGTACGTCACCGACGACTATGGCCTGCAGCGCGACCAGTTCAACGTCGTCCGCCCGGCCGCCCCGTTGCGTTGCGACGCGATCAGCATCCGCATCCTACCGCAGGTCGGCTTCTGCATGGGAGTCCATGAGATCCGGTTGGAGTTCAAACCGTAGGTCAAGGCTTGCCCTGACAAACCGTTGGCCTATTGGCGAGGATCAAAGGGGGGATGACGTGATCGAACCGTTTCAGCAGCCACCGCGCGGCTTTCACAAACTACTCCGTTGGGTTGTTGGCGCACTTGTCAGGGCAAGCCCTGACCTACTACTCCGTCGCCGACGCCACGTCGACCAGCGGCTCTTTGTCCTCGCAGATCACGCGGAAACCGACGTTCCAGACGCCTTGCCACAACGGGTAGCTCAACCGGTACGTGTCGCGACGTTCGCCCGGCAAACCGATCGCATTGGCGCCGCGAACGACCTTGCGGCCTTGCTGCTGAGGATCGTCGCGGCCGTCGCTAGCCAGGTACGGATAGGGGCGATAGGTCGATCGGGTCCACTCGGATACGGCGCCCGGCATCGCGTCGACGCCCCAGGCTCGGCCGCTGCCGCCTTGATCGGCCGCGGCGCCCGCACGGCAAGTGAACTCCCATTGTGCCTCGGTCGGCAGCGAGTACCGCCGGCCGGTCTTCTTGGAGAGCCACTCGCAGAACGCCGTGGCCCGTTGCCACGAGACGCGGATGGCCGGTTGGTTGGGCTGGTTCAGCGGCGTGCCGCGGTTGGAGTGGTCCTTGCCGCCACGATCGAGATAACGGCTGTCGTGCTCGGGGTCGAACAGGTTGAACTGCTCGTTCGTGATCACGGTCTTAGCGATCCAGAACGGCTGCTCGATCTGCACGCGGCACGGCGGGCCTTCATCGGCGAATCCGGTCGCGTCACCCATCACGAACTCGCCGGCCGGAACGCGGACCAGCGTGAGTTGAAGTTGCTTGTCGCCAGGGCCGCCGACAGCAGGGGACGCCTTGCCGAGCGTGATCGTGCGCTCGCGATCCTCACCCTGACGGCGACGCGCTTCGGCGTCGTCGAACGGCCAATCGCTACACTTGACCGTCACCGGTTCGCGCGGCTTGGCCCGCTCGGGAATGATCGGCGTGATCGGCGTGGCGGACGGTTCCGGGATATCCTCATAGTCTTCCTCGATACCGGCGTACATCAGCCGCAGTTCCGCCCGGCGCTCCCGTTGGCCGTTGGGGATGTCGCGGAACTCGTGCCAGGTGCCGTAGTAGGGCACGTTCAGGTCGATCCATGCGTAGAGCTTCTCGGCGGCCTCGCGGTCGAGCTTCACGCCGTGGTGTCCCTTCGTCAACATTTGGATCAACGGGCTGGTGTCGGCGTGGTACTCGGCCGGCGGGAACATGTGGTAGTCGCTCTCGGGGCCGGGCCGGCGGACGTGCTTTTGCAGCTCCTTATACGATCGGCTGAACGTCTGCACGTTATCCTGCCGCAGGTCGACGAGCTTTCGTCCCTCGTGCGCCCGGTCGTTATGGCAGCCGACGCAATGCTTGTCCAACACCGGCTGCACCTCGCGGTCGAAGCTGAAGCCGCGTGCCGGCCCGTACCAGGACTGGATCTTCTGCGGCCCCTTCCGCGAGGCCAGCGAGCCGCGTCTGGGCGGGGCGTCGGTGTTCCGCTCGTGGCAGCCGACGCACGAGATGTTCTCACCCGGCATGGCGACGAACCAACTCCGCATCAGTTGCAAGGCCTTGCCTTCTTCGTCCAGCGGCTGCACGGCGATCGGTGTGTTGGCCGGGATGCGGAACGCCGACGAGCCGTCCGACTCGACGTCGACCGTACCCAGGATGCGGTGTACGTCCCATGGCCCCTCAATGCCGATGTAGGTGTGGTTGGCCAGCCCTTGGTAGCCGTAGTCGAAGGCGAACAGCCGCAACTTCTTCACCGTGCCGCGGGCAACGTCCTTCAGGCCGCCGCCGACGTAGATGTTCGAGAGCTGAACCACGGCGTCTTTGCGACGCGTGTCGATGCGTTCGGGGATCACCCGCGGCCGAACGGTCTTCCGTAGCGGCACCGGTTCGAGCATGGCGACGCCCGGCTCGACGCAGATCGGCACGATGTTGTCGAACACGTCGACCA
>JABMRB010000908.1 GCA_013202865.1 Candidatus Nealsoniibacteriota bacterium
CGTCGAGGCCGTCGCCGGCACGGGGGCCCGCATCTACGACACCCGCAAGACCACGCCCGGCTGGCGGCGACTGGTGAAATACGCGGTGCGTTGTGGCGGCGGATGGAACCATCGCAGCGCCCTGCACGACGCGGTGCTGATCAAAGACAACCATCTGGCCTTGGGGGCCGACACCGAAGTGGACGGGCCAACCTCCGGGCGTTTTTCCCCTGCGGAAGCGGTTGCCAAGGCGAGGCGTTTTCTGCAAGAGCACGGCAGCGAGGCGGGCGAGATGATCGTGGAAATCGAGGTCGACAGCCTCGATCAGCTCGACGAGGTACTGCCGGCCGCCCCCGATCTAATCCTGCTGGACAACATGCCCCCGGCCGTACTCCGCGAGGCGGTTACCCGACGCAACGCCTGCAAAGCGTCGATCGAACTAGAGGCCTCCGGCGGCGTCAATCTGGAGACCGTCACCGAGATCGCCCGCGCCGGCGTAGACCGAATCAGCGTCGGCGCACTAACCCATTCCGCCCGCTGCCTAGACGTCGCCCTAGACTGGTTGCCCGAACTTGAACTTGGGGTCAGACCCCACCCGTCTTCACCCGTCTTCACCCCATGAGGCGTTCGACGTCCGTTGGTTCTTGCCCAGCGCGGGACGTGGCGGAAGGTTGCTGGGAACACCGGTCGCATAGCCAGGCCAGTTCGAGAAGCGATGCCTCGGCCGGCTCCTCCAGCGCTTTTGATGGTTCAATCAATTCCAGCGCGTCAAAGAAGCTCGTCTGGTTGTTCCGCGCCAACAACACGTCCACTGCGTTGACCGACCCGTTGCGGTCGAAGTCGTAGGGGAAGTCGACCGCTGCCGGGCTGATAAAATCGCGAGGGTTGTTCCGCACCAGCAGCAGGTCGGCGGTGCTAATCTGGGCGTTGTCCCGCGAGTTGCCCGTCTCGGCCAGGGCGTTGCCGAAGTAGAAAACGTCGTCGCCCGGCAGACCGAGCCCCGCCGCCGCCACGGTCACCTCCAGCCACGTGTTGCGAACGACGGCGGCGTTGAAGAGGATCGTCACTCGGTCGGTGCCGCCGGCCGTGGGGCGAACGGTCACCGAGTCGGGCGTCACCTGGGCCCAACTGCCCGGCGTATCGTTGTTGCCGGTGCGGAACTGGAAGTCGGCCTCCGTCGGCACCACGCCGTCGGCCAGATCGGCCAGATCGACCATCATCCCGTTGACGCCGCGGACGTAACTCGTGTAGTTGACAAACCGCGCCACGCCGCCGGGCATCAACGGCGTCTTGTCCGTGGCGATCGCCGCGTCGTCGGCCTCGCCGACCGATAGGTCATTGCCGTCGAACGACGAACCGTTGTAGAAAACGTAACGATCGACGACCCGGGGACCGAACCAAACGCTACCGGGCGTTGGCGCCGCGGCCGACCAGTTCGCCGCGTCGTTGCCCCACGTGGCCGGAGCCGACCGGTGGATCGAAGCGCCCGAGCCGTCCGCCGTCACCGGCCAGGGCAGCGCGTCGTCGTAAACGACCTCGTCCTCCAGCAGGCCCGGGTAGTGGTCCGGCTCATCGGCCGGCGGGGTGTCGGGATACTGCAATTGCACCCGTTCGCCGTTGTTTTCGAGCTGCCCGTTGTAGGGGCCGACGGTCGCGATCTGCTCGGTAACGTTGTGATGCGCGAGGAAGTCGGCCAGCAGGTTCGGCTCACTCTGCGGATCGAACGGCACGACGACCATCGCCGCGCCGGCAGCGAGCATCGTGCCGTCGACGAAGTCGAAATCGACGCCCTTGCGGAGCCTCCAATGCGCCAGATCGACCGGGCTGCCGCCGCTGTTGTAAATCTCGACGAACTCCAGCTCGTCGGCATCGGTTATCGAGCCCGGGTTGTAATGGACCTCGCTGATCACGACCGAGCCGAGCCGCGGACCGCTGTTGGGAGCACCGGGCGTCCACTGCGTCATCGGATATAACAGTCCGCCCGGGTCGGGCCAGCGTCCCCACGACTCGCCGTTGGCGGCGTTGGCCTGGGCTCCGAACTCGGCGTGGGCGACGAAGTGCGTCAGGTTTCCGGCAGCGTCGGCCCGCATCAGCCACACGTCGTCGCCGTGGGCACCGTTGAGCGAAAAATGCCATGGCTGCGGGTCGAGCGGCGTGGGATTGAAATCGCTCTCGTCGAACACAACGTATTCGCCCGGGTCCAGCACGTTGTCCGGATGGGCCGGGATGCGGAACTTCTTGTAATTGCCGGTGACGAACGTCGGGTCCCAGCCCCAATCGTCGCTCAGGTACCAGCCGGCCAGATCGATCGTTTCGGTCGACGTGTTGACCAGCTCGATCGAATCGGTCTCGGGCGGGTCGGTATGACTGAGCACCTCGTTGATAACGATACCCGTGGCCACGTCGCCGCCGGTGCCGGGCGTGCCGCCGTAGCGAACGCTGGCGTGCCAGTTTTCGCCGTTGCCGAGATGGTCGGTTCGCGGGGGATCGCTGTGCGGGACGGCCGCCGGATCGAGCAGTTCGAGCGTGGCCCCTTTGCCGGCGGGCCGGCCGGGCCATGAGCCCGTGTCGTTGTAACTGAAGTCGAAAATGTCCTCGTGCTCGACGTCGCCAAGGCGAATCCGCTCACCGTTGCTGTCCAGCCGGCCCGTGAAGTTGCCGTCGGCGATCAGGACGCCCGTCGTGTCGTATCGCGCAGCGAACGCTTGCGGGTTTTGGGCAACAACGATGTACTCGCCCGGCTCGAGCTCGGCCACGTCGGGGAACGTGTAGGAGATCCCGGCGGTGAACTGTGCCCCGGCCAGATTGACGGTCTGATTGCCGACGTTCACAAGCTCGATGAACTCGAAATCGATATCCGTCCACGAGTCGTCGATCGCAAGTTCCTCGGGCGTCGGGTCGGCCGGATCGTAGTTGATCTCCGTGACGACCACGTTATTGGCAGCGGCCAACTGCCCGATCGAGAAGGCGGCCTCGTTCAGCGCCGACCACGTTGTGCCGCGGTACGCCCGGGCCTTGACGACGGTTCCTTCGGCGAGCGGAATCTCCATGCCGGGCAAGTAGATCAGCGCGTGTGGCGATAGCGCACCGCCGACGAGTCGCGGGTCGGTCCCGTCGAGCGTGTAGTAAACGGTTCCCGCCGGGGCCGCCATCGTCAACGCAAACCCTTCACCCACCCAGCCGCCATGCTGATTGAACGAGGGTGCGACGGTGTTAGGATACCATCCCTTGGCCCGAAACTGCCCGAGGACCACGCCGGTACGGCCGGGAAAGAAATTGTCCAGGATGCGGTTGACCGCGGGCACCCAATCGTCGAGCTTGTTTCGGGGCGCCGGCGTGACCTGCCCCGCATAGCCGGGTTCGACGTCGCCCCACCGGGCCGATTCGCCGATGATCGCCAGGTCGATCTGATCGGCCCGCTGTTGCATCCGATCGATGGACTGCTGCGGAGTGAGCTCTCCGTCGTTAAAGAACAGGGCGTGTGTGCGGTCGACAAATAGCATCCTGTATTCGGCGTTGGCCGACAACTGCGTGTTGAGCCACTGCGGATTGAAGTACTTCTGCTGGTACCCGAGATCTTGCCTGAACGGATTGGTCTGATCGGTGATGCCGGTGTCGAGCGACATCTCGGCGTCGTGGCGAAAGAACTTGAACCCGTCGGGGTCGTTTCGGTTGTAGATGGCGAAGAAGTTGTTCGGCCGGCCGCCCAACGGATTCGAGACGGGTCCGTCCTGATCCCCGGTGTAGAAGATGGAGATCATGTAGTCCATGAGGTTGTCGACGTCGAGCAGGCGTTCGTAGGCCGGGTTCACCGTGCCGTCGACGTTCATGCCTTGCACGCGGAAGTAGTCCTCGTCGCCGGCAAAGCCCGCCACTGCCGCGTTGTACAACCGGTGATAGGCCTGCAAGTCGCCGTCGGTAGCGGCCATCGACCAGCCCAAATCTCGGTCGACTTTGACCACGTCGTAGTCGCTCTTGTCGCCGCCGAAATACGACTCGGCGAACGAGGCCTCGGCCCTTTCCTGACTCTGATAGATCCCCCAGTATTGCCCGTTGATGTAGAGGTGGTAGTACCGGGTGCGGGTATAGGGTTGGCCCATGTCGCGTTGCACGTCGCGGGCGAAGACTTCGCGCAGCATGGTGTTGCGGGTGTCGGCCATGAAGCTCCAGGAGTAGTCCTGGGCGGTGCGCAAATCGAACGCGTCGAAGGAGCCAACGCCCTCATCTCCGAAGAGCGGAAACTCCAGTTTTGCATCGCCGTACTCACTGCGGAAGAGCAGCCGGAAGGCATGCTTGGGGTTGCTGTCCCACCGGCTCCAGCCGCCGCGGATCCGCAGACCGGCGTTGACTTGAAATTCGGCGTCGCCGGAGGGATCGATCAATTCTATAGAAGTGGGCCGCTCCCACTCCATACCGTCTTCGCTCGCGTTGACGAAAATGCCGTCCGACGGATCGAACAAATTTCCCAGATCGGTTACCAACGACACCGACGGAATGTCCAGCATGGCGTCGCGGGCGAACTCGGCGTAACGCGGGTCGGTCAGCACGTCGGGGTCCATGCCGTAGTCGATCTTCTGCCCGTTGACGTTGCCGGTGGGCCAGCCCGGGCCGGGTGGCTCGCCGCCGGGCGACTGGGCAAGCACGTCGTCGACGAAGATGTACGTTTGCGTGTCCACGTCCGACGGCTCCATGTCCTGCTTCATCGCCACCGCGCGGAGGATCGTCGTGGCCGTCACGTTGATCGGCCCGGTGTACTCGGTTCCATGCGTCGCGGTCGGCTCGCTGCCGTCGAGCGTGTAGCGGATCGTCGCGCCGGGTGTCTTGCTGGTAATCGCTACGTCAAACGGCGCATCGAAGAAACCCCGGTCGACGCTGAACTTCGTGTCCTTGACGAAATCGATGAAGCCGGGTGAATTCACAGTCCACGGCGTCGGGTTGCCGAAGAACCGCAGGACGTCGGGGCCCGGGTCCGACGCGATGCCGTAAGAGACGTCGGCCGACTGCGCGGGATACGCCGGCGCGTACTCGTACGAAACCGTACCCCCGGGCTCGACCAGCGCCAGGTACTCGCCGTCGCCGTCGAGCTTGAAGTTCGTGTGCAACTCTTGCAACGGATCGGTACGATCCTTGTCCGAGGCGAACACCACCAGATATTCGTCCGGCTCCAGCGCGACGGCGGGAAACGACCACCTGGTCAACTCGTCCGCCTCGTCGGTCAGCGACCAACCGTCGAGGTGTACGGTCGCACCGGTCGGGTTATAGATTTCGATCCAATCGGAGTCGGCGCCGTCTTCGTCGACGAGCGTGTTGCGGTTGATCGCCATGAATTCGCTGATGACCAGCGAGCCGTCGAGCATCCGGCGATCTTCCAGCGGCTCGAATCCCAAACGCTTGCGATTGCCCTGAGACGGGCGAGCCGCGCGGTGATGGACGGGTCTGAATTTCATGTCGCTACCGAGAAAATCCCTGACATTTCGCCCAGTGGGAGACCAACCCTCATCATAACCGGTTGTGCAACGTGTGTCAAACATACGGCATGGGGGGCGGTGGATATCGGCTGTAGGGTGCGTGAAACGCACCACACCACCCGGTACAGGTGCGTTTCTCCGGTACAGGTGCGTGGCACGCACCCTACACGGCGTGGATTGGCACGACACACCGCAACGGCTACAATCACCACCAGACCCGTTCTCGCCGTTGCCGGTTCATTGTGTCTGAGTGCCGACGTCGCGACGTCCGGCCACGTCAAAGTCACGATCCTCGACAAGGAGGACAAGGAATTGGCCGAAAGCGAGTTGATAGCGAAAACCGTCACCGACGGGATAGTCCGGTGGAAAGACGGATTCTCACTCGACGCGCTCCAAGGCAAGGAGATTCGTTTGCGATTTGAACTGCGAGACTCAAAGCTCTATTCGTTCAGTTTTCAGGAGTAAGCGCCTGGCAAGCGAGCCGCGGGGCTTGCCCCCGCGCTCATTGCGCGGGGGCAAGCCCCGCGGCTCGC
>JABMRB010000096.1 GCA_013202865.1 Candidatus Nealsoniibacteriota bacterium
AGTTCTGCCATGATATCTTCCACGGAAGCGTCATCCGGGAGCCGCTCGATCATCTCAATGACGGTCTGTTTGACGGTAGCGGGCATCGGCACGCTTTGTTTGGTTGTTATCGCAAGGGGCTCGTTTATTGGTACGGAAAACGTTCGTGGTGATCGGGCGCGACCACCGGTCGCGGCTTTGTTAAGCGCCTGCCTCCTCATTGAGGATCCGATCGTAACGTTCGCGGATCTGCCGGGTGGAATTCTCGTAATCTCGCAATAAGGCTTCGGTGGTTGCGTAGTCGAGCAGATGGGCCAGCTTCTTTAGTTCGGTGGGGTCGTCGGGAAGCCTGTCGCGGTCGGCGGAGTTCATCAGGCAGAGACGGCCCTCGATTGTCCGCAGCAACCGGTAGCTCAGATCAAGAAAATCGTAGTCTTTGGCCGAGAAATACCCGGCCGCGTACAACTCGGCCAGCGCCGCCAGCGTTTTCGGTTGGCGGATCTTCGCGTTGCGGCGCCCATGCTTGAGTTGCAGCAGTTGGACGAGGAACTCAACGTCGACAATCCCGCCGGGTCCCCGCTTGAGATCACCCGCCTCGGCGGTCTCCTCGAGCCGTCGGCGCATGCGACGGATTTCTTCGACGTGCTTCACCGACCAGCGATGGGCAAACGCCGCTTTGCCGACCGCGGACGTGGCCGCCTTGGCCGCCCGTGCCGATCCGAAAACCACCCGCGCCTTGCACAATGCCTGCCGCTCCCAGAACTGTGCCGAGATTCCGGCAACGGAGTCGCCCTCGGCGAAGTACCGGGCAAACTCCGGCAGCGCAGTAGCCAGCGGCCCACTCTTGCCGGTCGGCCGCAGCCGCACGTCCACTTCGTAGAGCCGCCCGTGGGGTCCCAATTGCGAGGTAACCTTGATGATCCGGCGCCCCAGTTCGCTGAAGAAGTGGCGATTCGTCGTGCGTTGCGCCTGGCCGGGCAAGGGCTTGGTGTGTCCCTCAGCCTCGTAGAGGAAGACCAGATCGAGGTCGCTGTAGTAGCTCATCTCCTGCCCGCCGAACTTACCCATCGCCAGGATCACCATCTCGCACGGTTTTCCGGCACGTGGTCCTTCGTCGATCTGCGGCTGTCCGAAGCGGGCCGTCAGCCGCCCGAGTTCGTGTGCGGCGATCTGCCGCAGGCACGTCTCGGCGATCTCCGAGAGCACGGCCGTGATGGGCTGCACGTCCTCCTTGCCCAGCAAGTCGCGAACCCCCACGCGCAACTGCCGATCGTTCTTGAAGCTGTGCAGAATCGGTTCGACGTCCTCGGCCGCACGGCACAACTCGGCCAACGTTTGCCGCAGCGATTCGCGTCGCGGGAGCCGATCCAGCACGAGGCTATCCATCAGCCCGTCGATCATGCCCGGGTTGCTGGTCAGCAGGTTCGAGAGATACGGGCTGTAGGCACACAAGTCGACGTAGAGCCTCAGGCTGGGTGGGTTGAAGCTGAACAGTTCCCAGAGGGCGCCCTTGCCGCCGAGCGAATCGCTCACGCGGTTCAGGTTCACGAGCGTCGAGTCCGGGTCGGGCGTGGCCGCAACCGCCCGCAAGAGCCGCGGGGCAATGGCCGCCAGGAAGTGCCGGCAGCGACGCGTGGAAAGAAAACGGATCTTCTCCCGGGCCAGCGCCGTCAGGTTGCGATATGCGCTGCCGACGTCGCGGAAGGCGTGCTTACCCAGCACGCGGTCGATCTGCTCCGGCGGCGGGTCGGGATCGAGCACCAGATCGACTTCGGCCTCGGTTGTGTCGTCGTCGATGAAGGCGTCGTGCAGCAGGTGGTCGAGAATGCGGCGGTTCAGCCGCGTTTTGTCCCGATAATCCCTCTCGAACGCCTCCAGGGCCGACTGCTCCTTCGTCTCCGCGTAACCCATCCGCAAGGCGAGTTTTCGTACGTCGTCGGGCCGCTCGGGTAGCACGTGGGTTTGCAGATCGAACATGATTTGCAGCCGGTGTTCGATCGTACGAAGAAACACGTAGTGGTTGCTCAGCAGCATTTGCTCCAGGCTACTGAGGCAGCCGACGCGTTCCAGCCGCGCGATGGCTTCCAGCGTATTGCCGGTTCGCACTTCCGTCAGGTCGCCACCGTTGAGCATTTGGAGAAACTGGATCACGAATTCAACGTCGCGGATACCGCCGTGGCCGGTCTTCACGTTACGACGGTCGGCAGTCTCGTGCCGTGCCGGGCGTTCGATGCGGCGCTTCAACGCCTTGATCCCGCTGATGTCGGCCAGACCCAGGTAGCGTCGATAGATCCACGGAGCAAGCCGCCGGAGCAATTCGTGTCCCAGTTCCAGGTCGCCGGCGACGGGCCAGGCCTTGATGTACGCCTGCCGCTCCCAGGTCCGCCCCCGGACGTCGTAGTAGGCCAGCGCGCTTTGCAGGCTGCAAACCACCGGCCCCCGGTCGCCCTCGGGACGCAACCGCAAATCGACCCGGTAGGCACTACCCAGGTCCGTCGGCTCGGCGGTCATCCGGACAATCTCCCGGGCGAGTTGGGCAAAGAACTCGGCGTTGGACGTCGGGCGACGTCCGTCGGTGTGGCCTTCGCCGTCGTAGATGAAGATCAGGTCGACGTCGCTGGAGTAGTTCAGTTCCCGGCCACCGAGTTTCCCCATCGCCAGCACCACGAACCGGGCCGGCTGCCCGGCGGGGCCGATCGGTCTACCCCGCTCGATCTGCAGCTTCCGCCGGGCGGCTCGCAAGGCGGCTTCCAGAATGGCGTCGGCCAGGAAGGATATTTGTTCGGTGACGGTTTGCAGGGGTTGCTCGCGGACAATGTCTCCATAGGCGATCCGCAACGTCTCCCGTCGCTTGAACCGTCGCAGCGCTCGCAGCACGGCGTCGTCGTGTTCCAACGCCTCGATTTCCGCCGCCAGAGTCTCTGTCAATACTTCGCGCTCGACCGGCCGTCCTGCGGTCAGTTGCAGCACGTCGAAGCAATGATGGTCGGTTACGAGCACGTCGCTAAAGTGCTGGCTGGAGTCGAAGATTTGCAGCAGCGCGGGCAGCGAATCGCGGTCCCGTTCAAAGAAGGCCCCCAGGGCGATCGGGTTTCGCGCGGCGGCGACAAACCGGTCGAGGTTGCTTAACGCCATGTCCGGATCGGCACAGCGCCGCAGGTGTTCACCGAGTTGCTGGCAGATGCCCGCCAGCAGGTCGAGGGTAATGCCCGCCTCGGCCATCCGTACCAGGTCGGCATGGGCCTGTTTCAAGTCCACCACGCCCAGACCGCGCAGCCACCCGGCCGCGGCAGCGGGGTCGTCCAGGTATTGGCGAAGGGTTTGGGGGTTCATGCCGGCTGGGTCCGTCCTACACAAAGCCGCGACCGGTGGTCGCGCCAACAAAACGTCGAATTCAACGTAGCCCGTCCTCCAATTCGATCGTGTTCCCTCGCACGACACCTCTCAGTTCTCGCATGACTGGCTCCTAACGAGATTCCGCTTGCCGGGAAGCCCTCGACGGATCTGCTCGGCCAAACAACGTAAACGCGTCTACCTTCTCAATTGTCACCGGCAAGATGGTGCCCGTCAACTCCTGTCGACCGTCGAAAACCACAATGCGATCGCAAACCGTTCGCCCGACCAATTGAATCGTCTCGTCATCGCCGCGTTTCTTCCGGGCGGCCTTGCTGGGGCCCTCGACGAGGATCTCCGCCTGTCGCCCGACCCAAGCCTGAGCGTCTTCCAGGCTGATCGCGTTCTGGATCGCCAGCAGCTCGTTGTTCCGCTGCCGCTTGATCTTGTCCGGCACGTCGTCCTCGTACAGTTCGACGGCTTTGGTCTTCGGCCGGGGGCTGTACTTGAAGATGAAGCTGTTCTTGAATCGGCTCTCGCTGAGCAATTCGACCGTCTGCCGATAGTCCTCTTCGGTTTCGCCGGGAAACCCGACGATGAAATCGCTGGTGACCGCCGCCTCGGGGATCGCGACGCGGATCTCAGAGAGCATCTCACGATACCGCCCGGCCGTGTATCCGCGGCGCATCCGTTTCAGGATTCGGTCGGAACCGCTCTGGGCCGGCACGTGCAAGTAGGGCGAGACCTTCGGTAAGTCGCGAACCGCGCAGATCAGGTCGGTCGTGATATGCCGCGGATGACTCGTAACGAACTTCAGCCGTCGCAAGCCTTCGATCTCGTTGAGTTCGGCCAGCAGGTCGGCCAGGGCGACGGGCCGCTCGCCGCTCGTGTCGCGATAGCTATTGACCGTTTGGCCCAACAGCGTCACCTCCAGGCACCCGTCCTCGGCCAGACGGCGGACCTCGGCGACGATCTTCTCGGCCGGCCGGCTCTGCTCGGGGCCCCGTACGGCCGGCACAATGCAGTAGGTGCAGAATTTGTCGCAGCCGAACATGATCCGCACCATGGCCTGCTGCCGGATCGGGCGTACCGCGGCCATGCGAGGTGGATCGTGCTGTAAGAAGCTCGCCCGGACTGTGCCGTGCGCATCGGCACGGCGGTCGAGACTCAACTCCACGATCGGGCCTTCCCCGGCTTCCACGCGACGGATCAACTCCGGCAGCCGCGCCAACTGACCCGGACCGACCACCAGATCGACGTGCGGTGCCCGGTGAAGAATGGTCTGCCGCTCCCGCTGTGCCATGCAGCCGAGCACGCCGATGATGGTCCCCGGGCGTTGCCGCTTGATGTGCTTCAACCGCCCCAAGGCGCTGTAGATTTTATCTTCCGCGTGCTGTCGAACGCTGCATGTGTTGAACAGAATGACGTCGGCGTGCTGCGAGTCGTCCACCGGTTCGTAGCCGGCTTGCAGCAGATCGGCCAGCGCCAGCTCGCTGTCGAGCACGTTCATCTGGCAGCCAACCGTCTCGATGGTAACGCGTCTGGGCATTTGCGCTTATGCGACCCGATCGCGCTGAGCCCGCTGGCGCTCAGCCCGTTGGCGACTCTTCTCTTTTTTCACATCGCGGCGAAAATGCTCCACCAACTGGTCGCGACGGCGAATCATCAGCCGCACCAGGGCCGTGACGGCGATGTATCCGGCCGCTACTAGTAATGCTACGTCCCAACCGTCCATCTTTCCCCTCGCGAGTGCGTTTTAACCAGGGATTTCCGCGGACGAACATTACTAGTATACCGTAGGAAACGCCCGGCGGCGAGGTCAGTTCAGCCGTTTTCCGGGGGAAATGACATCGCCGTACCGGCGACGGCTAAACGTACCGGTTCGATGGCATCGCCGTACCGGCGACCCTACTCGGGCCCGAATCGCTCGCCCGGCTGGACGTGATATCCCCGCAGAAACTCCTCGGCCGACAGCATCCGTTTGCCGGCCGGCTGGACACTCTCGATTCGTACGGCCTGCCGGCCCGTTGCGACCACCAGTTTGCCGCCGTCGCAGCGCACCACCGCACCCGGCGTAACGTCCGCGTCGAGCGAGTCGACCACGGCAATCGGTCCGAGAATCAGCCTCACGGGCCGTCCCGGCGGGCGGTGCCAGTAGGTGAACGTCTTCGGCCAGGGCTCGAACGCCCGAACCTGGTTCTTGATCGCCACGGCCGACCGCGACCAATCGATTACCCCGTCGCTCTTCTTTAGTCGGCGGGCGTTGCAAGCGGCCGACGCGTCTTGCGGCAAGGCCTCCAACCGCCCCTCTTGGATCGAGTCGATCGCCCGACGCATCAGCCACGCCCCCATTTCCGAAAGCCGGTTCTCCAGTTCGACGGCCGTTTCGTCCGGGTCGATCTCGATATTGGCCTGGGCGATACACGGCCCGGCGTCCACTTGGGGGGTCATGTGGATCACGGTCACGCCGGTCTCCAGGTCGCCATGATAGATGGCCCAATTGATCGGGGCCGCCCCGCGATACTTGGGCAGCAGCGAGCCGTGCAGGTTCACTCCCCCCCAGCGAGTGGCCGCCAGCACATCGGCCGAGAGGATCTGGCCGTAGTCGCAAACGATCGACAGATCGGCCTTGTACTCACACAGATTGAGTTGCGAGTCGCTCGTATTGACGTCCTCGGGATCGAGGATCGGCACGCCGTGTTCGTGGGCAACGTCCCGAATCGAACTGACCGGCGACATCGGCTTACCCCGCCGACGACGGATCGGAGCCGTGACCAGCGCCACGACCGTATGGTTCGTCTCGAACAACCCGCGAAACGTCGGGACCCCAAAAGGGCCGGTGCCTACCATGATCAATCGCATGGTCCCCAATGTAGCCGAACGGCCGGCGTTCTCCAACCGGGCCCGAACAGCGATGTGCCGTTTTACCGTAGCCGCAGAGATGGTTATAATAGCACGGAGTGTACGATTTCTCGCAACGGAGACACATGATGACAACTCCTCTGGAGATCCTGCAGGCAGCGTCGCTTCTGCCCGAGGCGGAACGTGTATTCGTTGTCGAAGGGCTATTGGAGTCGTTGGGACCGACGTCCGACGAGCCTCAAGCCGAAATCGAACGAGCGTGGCGAGAGGAAGTCCGCCAGCGTTGCCGGCAGATGAGTAGCGGGCAAGTCGAACCCGTGTCGTGGAAACAGGTTCAGGCTGACGCCGAAGGGCTCTTTGATGGCGGGCATTGAGGTCAACTTCCATCCTGATGCCCACCAGGAGTACTTAGACGCCCTGGCGTGGTACATCGCCCACAATGAAGCTTTGGGGCGCCGGTTTCAGCAGGCTGTGAATGAGGCGATCAACTACATTGTCGAAGGACCACAACGATGTGCCGTCTTCGAGGATGACGTTCGGTGGAAACGTCTTCATCGTTTTCCTTACGTGGTCTACTTTGAGCACTCCGGTGATAACCGAGTTAAGGTGATGGCTGTTGCCCACGGACGGCGCCGGCCGGGGTACTGGCGCGGTCGTAAGGATGGATAGCAGCCATTGGAGGACTGTAGGTCAAGGCTTGCCCTGGCGTGGACACAAGAGCGACCTCTCGCTTTCGCTACCGGAAGGAGTCGAATTACACAATACGGTCGTGAAGCAGTCGTGAACAAACTGGCCGGTCAGATATTCTATTCCTAGCTGGAGACCCCTGCTGGACCCGGACAACGAAAGGAAACAGGATGGGACTCAAGTTCAAACATATACTGAAGGGCCTTGAGATGGCCGTGGAAAGAGGGGCAGAGGGTGTGGCGGCTGAGTGGCTGGAGGTACTCCGGGCTCTTGAGGAGCCGGATATCCGCCAGTTGCAGAAGGGCGAGACCTTGGGGGAATTGCGAGTACAGGCTCTTGCCGATGACGTTGGGATAGACGTCGCAGTAGTGGAGGACACCTTGGCCGTGTACGCGAATGTGCGCACTCCTCTTACCACAGAAGAACTGGCCGCTGAGGGCGTACGGAGGAGGCGGCTCCCGGACGGCACGTATGAGTTTACCTATGACGACGTATGAGGGCGTGCGTTCAGAAATTGCAGAAATTGGGGCAGTCACCAATTCTCTATTCTACTGCCCCGCCCAACCTACTGTGCGAAGCCGCAAGCGGCCACTCGGGGCCTCTCGCCGCCGTACTCAATCGCCACCGCCACGCCGTTGCGGGCGATGGATAGCCGGGCGGCTTCGGTGACCAGTTCGTTGATCTGGCTGTTGGCGGGCGTGGCTAATAGACCGCGGTCGTCGATCTTGCCCAGGGCCGCTTGTCGGGCGGACAACGCCTCGTCGCCATGGAGCCCGGCCGCGACGGCGTTGACTTCTGCGGCGGCTTGGACAATTGCTTCGATCGACTCGAACCCGTAGCCCACCGGTCGCAGTCCGTCGCCTTGCCAGGGGACGAGCCGGAAATAATCGGGGCTGACGTAGCGGAAGGCCGCGCCGGCGTCGCGGTCGACGTAGCCGTGGCTGACACCGCGGAACTGGTCGTCGTGCTTGAGGATCGCGCCGCAGTCGTCCCCTTCGCAGTACATCACCAGGCACTGGTCGTTGGTGCCAGCCGCTTCGTCGGGATAGCCCAGCCCGTCGGTCACGCTCAGCACGGCCCCGTTCTCCCAGACCACCCGCCCCGCCGACCACATATAGCCGACGTTGCCGTTGGGAAACGTACCCTCCACGCCGCGGACCGACACCTCCACCGGCCGCAGACCCGTGATGAAGTAGACCAGGTCGACGTAGTGGCACCCGACGTACGTGAACGGGTCGCTGTTCTCCTTGGTGAACCAGTTCTGGAAGTTCGACCGGCGATAATAGTACGGCTCGATCATCTTGGCCTCGCCGCATCGGAACTCGCCGAACCGGCCCGCACGGTACTGCCCTCGGGCGTCGAGCGAACGGCGGTCGAATCGCTTGTGATACTCCACGCCCACCAGCAGGCCACGATCCCGGGCCGTTCGCTCGATCACGGTCGCCTCGGCGTACGTCGGCACCAACGGTTTGACGGTCAACACGTGCTGATCGTGCTTGAGTGCCGTGCGGATCACCCGATCGTGAACGTGATCGGGCACGGCCGTTACGACCAGATTGTGCGGCGGCAGCGCGGCAGCGACCTGCTCGAACAGGTCCGGATGGATCTCCTCGGGCGGTTCCTCCAACGCGGGAAACGGCTCGAAAGTCTGTCCCGGGAAGGCCTCACCGAAGCGGGGCTCCTCGGCCAGGGCCCGTAGCGGAGCGGAGCGCTGCTCGCAGATCTTGATCGTGCCGACCAGGCCCGTTCGCTGCAAATGGTAGATCGACGGCAAGATCTGATCGTGTACGATCATACCGCCGCCGACGATCACTACGTCCAGCTTTTCACCTGCCGGATCGTTCATCGCAGCACCTCCTCAATGGTTTCTTCGAGCACGGCGAGCCCTTCGCGCAGGGCGTCTTCGTCGATCACCAGCGGCGGTGAAACCTTGACCGACGCCCCGCCGTAGCCGACCGGCGCGAACATCAACAGCCCCTTCTCCATGCAACGCCAGACGATCTCGGTAGCCAACGCCGGGTTCGGCTCAGTATTGCCGGGGGGAGTGCTACCCGGGCGGACGACGTGCAAGGATGCAACCAGCCCTCGGCCGTGAACCGCCCCGATGTGCTCGGCAAACCGCTCGCCGATGCGCCGCACCTCCGGTTGCAGGATCTCGCCGAGCCGTCGGGCGTTCTCCACGAGCCCCTCTTCCTCGATTGCCTGCATACTGGCCAACGCCGCGGCCACGCAGAGCGGGTTGCCCGTGTGCGTGGAGGTCATCGAACCGGGCGGATAGAGGTCCATGATCGCTGTGCGCCCGAGCACCGCCGAGATGGGCAACCCGCTGGAGATACCCTTGCCGCAGCAGATCAGGTCGGGCACGACGTCGTAGTGCTCGAAGCCCCAGTAGCGGCCCGTGCGACCGAAACCGGCCTGAACCTCGTCGAAGATCAACAGCACGCCGTGCTCATCGCACCAAGAGCGAAGTTGCTGCACGTACTCCGACGGCGCGAAGCTGGAATTGCCGCCCTGGTAGGTCTCCGTCATCACACCGGCGATCCTCTCGGGTGCGACGCCTTGTTGCTCAATCGCTTGAAGGAACCCGTCGAAGCTTGTATCCGGCCCGCGAAACCCGTCGGGGAACGGCACCTGGACCATGTCTCGATCCAGATTGACGATCCAGTCCTTGAGCGCCGCAGTCCCGCCGGCCATCTGCGACCCGAGCGTGCGGCCGTGGAAGGAGTTGTCGTAGGAGACGATGCCGATCTTCTTGTCGCCGCCCGTTTTGCGGCCCCAGGATCGAGCCAGTTTGATTGCACACTCGCAGGCCTCCGACCCGGTCGTCAACAAGAAGACCTTGTCGAGCCCCTCGGGAGCTACGCCGGCCAGCCGTTCGACCAATTCCGAGCGGATTTCGGACGGGAAGCAGTAGTTGTGCAACAGGCCGTGCTCGACCTGTTCGCGGATCGCCCGACGGACCGCCGGATGTCCATGCCCGGCGTTGGTAACCAGCACGCCGGAGGACCAGTCGAGCCACATGTTCCCCCAGCGGTCGTAGACGGCGACCCCATCGGCGCGGTCCCAGAGCACGGGCGGCTGCCCGCCCATCGACCGGGGCTCGAACTGCCGCAACCGCCGGAGGATGGGCAGCGACTCGGGCACCGGGATCTCGGTCACAATGCGGCGGAAGCGGGTTTCGACCCGCGGGACCTTTCGGGGCGTTAGATCGTTAGTCGTCATGGCCCTATTGTGTACTTCGCGGGGGTTTCGTTCAAGGTGGTCGGCCATCCACGTTTAGCGGGCGGGCTTGCCCGCCGTTGCCGTGCCAGGGATCGGCGTGCCAGGGATCGGCATTCAAACGAAACGGCGGGCAAGCCCGCCCGCTAAACAGTTTCTGCCCCGGTGCCAACCCCCCAAACGTTGCCCCCTTTTTCTCCTCCCGGCCGCGTGTTAGACTGTAACCTTGCAGTCTCCCCGCTCCGCACCTCTACCCGACGACCCATGATTGACCCCTATTTTCAAGAGCTTTTTGCCCAGCGAATTGGCGGTAGCAGCTACGGCAAAGGGACCGAGATCTACAAGTTCGAGAAGATCAAGCGG
>JABMRB010000909.1 GCA_013202865.1 Candidatus Nealsoniibacteriota bacterium
AAGCGGCGTCGGCCGGTCCGTCGAAGGTCCAACGGTCCAACGGGGTCAGAGCGGTATTAGGTATTAAGCGTTGCGATTCGGCGACTTGGCGATTAGGATTGTGGCATGGTGGACTGTCAAGCGATTGGGAAGACTGCTTAGTACCTAATACCGCTCTGACCCCACTTTTGCCCCGACTTCTCTAGTCACTGCTTCTCACCCAAACACGTCAAGCAACCGTCGTCGGTCGCCATATATAGGCGTCCTCCGGCCGCGCTCAGGCCGTCGAACACGGGCGGTTGCTCCAGGTTGTACTCGGCGAGCCGCTTGCCGTCTTCGGTCGAAACGACCCATAAGCGGCCGCCCGCGCGACCCTCGAACGCGGCCATGGGGTCGTCTTCGAGTACCACGTCGGGCGGGCCGGCAACGTACAAGTGCTTCGCAGAGAGCACCATCGCCTGGGCGCGAATCGGGATGCGGACGGACCATTTCGGCGGCAACGTGCGGGAGAAGCCGATGCCTTTTTCTCGCCCGATGGCGGTCGGCCGCAGCACGGGCTCGTTGCGGTTGTCGTCGGCGAAGAGTTCGTATCCGCCGGTACCCGGCCAGAAACGCGGGGCGTGGCCTTGCCGCGACGTGAAGACGTGCAGGCCGTAGGTCGTCTCGTCGTCGAACGCCAGAATCTGGCCGACCTTTGGTGCGTCGTAGCCGAAATAGAAGCCGGGCCACCGCTTGCTATACATCCAGAAGTTGCGGTCGTACCAACTCGTGTCCAGGAAACCCGCGTTGGAGATCAAGTGCAAACCGACCTCGCGATCGCCCAGCTTCGTGATCCGCGGCGTCGGCTTCAGGGTCAAGTCGGGAGCAAACCGCTGGAAGAACATGTAGATGTCAGTGCCGTCGCTGACCAGCACGTCGGAGCGGGCGCCTTCCATGTCGAAGGGCCGACCGGCGGTTTGGGTGACGTCCGCCTGCGGACTCTCCAGGTGCGCCTCGTGTACGACTTTGCCCGATCTCGGTTCCAGGGCATACACGCGAATGCCGCCGTCGAGATACGACGACCGCCCGGCCGTGCAATAGACCAGCCCGTTCTGAACGAGCACGCTGCCATGGACGGGCCAGATCGATTCCAACTGATCGAAGGCGACGATCCGCCGCCCGTCCGCGGCGGCCTGGAATCTCCATGCGAGTTGGCCGTCGCTGGCCCGCAGGCAGTAGACCCAACCATCGGTCGATCCGAACAGGACCAGGCCCTGGTGGAGCGTCGGCGACGAATCGATCCGCCCATCGGCCGTGTACCGCCACAGCGGCTTGCCCGTCTCGGCATCAAGGCAACGGATGCTGTGCGCATCCTTCTCAGCCACCAGCACCCGCCCGTCGGCCACCACCGGCTGCGAGATCGTCCCGCCGAGTTCTTGCTTCCATAACGGCTGAAGTTGCACGGGCAGTCCGCATCCGGCAGCGCCGCTTCGTCGTGCGTCGTGCCGATACATGGGCCAGGAGGAAGTGGGGAGTGGGGAGTGGGGAGTGGGGAGTTGGCCGAAAGCTGGGCCGCGGTGGAGGCGGTTGGTTGGCGGCGGCGGTTGCTTGCCCGTGTCGACCGACAAGCCGTTATAGCCGACGAGCCTCACGCCGGGATAGCAGAAACACGGGTGGGGCGGCGCGTAGAGCAGGCCGTTGGCGGCGATCACGCCGTGACCGCAAGGCGCCCGTAGCCAATCGTGCCGGATATGGTTCTCGCCCACCAGATCGACGAACTCCACGCCCCGCTTGGGCAGAAGCAGATACCGATCGGTTGCCTTGGCCGGGTAACAGCGGATGTGGTGACCGGGGGTGATCAGTTGGGGGATGGTGATCGTGCGGCGCACTTTCCCCGTCTTGGGATCGTATCCCGTCGACACAACCGGTGCAGGCGTCCAAAGGAACGTCCGGCCCGGTTCCTGAATATCGCTGAGCCAGATCAACCCGCTCGCCCCGAACGCACCCAGACGCGAGTGCACGCTCGGGCCGTTCCACAGCGCCTCTCCGGTCTCGGCGGCAAACGCCCGCAGCGTGCCGGACGTGCTGAATACAACGCCCCGATAGATCATGATTGTCCCGCTCCGACCCGATTTACACGGTGCCCGCCACCGCTCGTTGCCCTTGTGCAGATCGAGACAAACGATCTTGCCGTCGGCGTTGTAGTAAGCCTGCCCGTCGGCGGCAGCCAGCGAACCGGTTACGAAGCTCTTCGCCGACGTTCGCCACACGGAAAGCCCGCTGTCGGCATCCACGCCGACGATCGCATGGCCTTCACTGCGCCGGTCGGCCAGATGCACTAGGACGATGCCCTCGGCGCACACGAGTTCGTTCGCACTCTTGATGTTCGGACAAGTCTGCAGCACCCGGCCGGTCGCCCCGTCGAGAATCGTCAGCTCACCGCCCGCGCAGATCAGGTACAGTTTCTCACCGGCCGCGACCAGGGACCGCTTCGACGGCTTGGCGAGCTGTTTCTTCCAGAGCAACTTTCCATTGAATCCGTCGCGTGCCACAAGAGTCCAGCGGTCGGGCAGTCCGGGCTGGCCGGTCAGTCCCTCGTCGATCACGCTGAACAGCCGCCCTCTTGCCGACAGGACCAGCGCGATGCTCGATGCCACGCCGTTGTGGCTTCGGCACCAGAGCGGGTCCGACTTCCACTGGAGACAACGCGGCGGCCCGACGCGCGTATCCATGGCCGTCGCGTTGTTGTCCGCTCCGTGAAGGTAGTGGGTCCAGTCGTCGATTTCCTCCGGCCACGGCTTGGTCGTTTTCTGCCAGGAGCCACCGTTGTTAATGTAGGCAACACCGCGGGGCGCCAACACGCGCAGGATCTCCGCCATGGGGACGGTGCCGGGGTCCTCCGACACGACGAGGTTTACGATGTTGTCGATGTACGGTAAGTGGGTTCCGTCGAACTCTCCAACCGAAACGGGGCCATAGAGGTTGAGCCCGCGGATCGTCGCCCGGGCGTTCTCGACGTTGGCCGCGTCGGTATCCAGTCCTTGCACCAGGTAACGTTCGTCAAGGCGGAGTGCCGCGGTCAACCGGCCGTCGCCGCAACCGAGGTGGACAATCAACCCGCCGTTGACACCCGTCTCGGCAAGTATCCCAGCGGCGGTTGTTGTTTCGGCACCGCGGCAGAGCGAGCACGCCGTGCAACAAAGGATGAGAAGAGCCAGAATACGGCTAGCGCCACGATGGCCGCGCAGAAGCATGGTCAAGTCTCCCTGGATGTTGAGCTTTGTAGCGAGAGGTCCGATTCTCTCCGCCGGGGACTACCCCCCAGTCTACCGGATCCAACTTGGCGAGGAAAGCAGCGTTGCACGCCCAGTTACCTACTGCCCGATGCTTCCGGCCGGAAGTGCTCTGCATTGACCTTAGGCAGCCACTTTTTCAGTTTCTCTTTGGCTTCTGCATGTTTTGGGTCATCCGCCAGATTCTTCCACCCATAAGGGTCGGCCGTGTTGTCGTACAGTTCCTCCCGGCCGTCTCGATAGTGAATGTAGTGATACCGTTGGCTGTGAATCGCGTGGTTGAGCGTACCCTGCTGCGGCAATACCCAGAACCGTCAACAACATGGCCGTTGAGATATGCCTCATTTCCCACTCCCGTCTTGCATGAAGCAGGTTCCACCGGGCAGAGGCTTGAGGAGGCCTATTGTCGGCGCGTCACGACGAAGTCCGTCAGGCCCTTGAGAACGTCGCGGGCTTCCGACGGGGGTAGCGATTCGAGTTGTTCGCCGGCGAGGCGGGTGTAGGAGATCGCCTTTTCGCGCGTGTAGGGGAGAACGTCGAAACGCTCCAGCCACGGATGCAACGCCTCGCGTTTGAGGATGCCGTCGGCGGTGAGCAACGCGATCACCTCGTCGCGCTGCGATGAATCGGCGCGGTCGAGCAGCCGGATCAGCGGCAACGTGGCCTTCTGCTTGATCAGGTCGGTACCTAGCGACTTGCCGGCCGTCTCCTCGTCGCCCAACAGGTCGAGCAGATCGTCGGCGATCTGGAAGGCCACGCCCAGGTAACGCCCGAAGCGAGCCAGCGCCTCGCAAACTTCCGGCTCGGCATCGGCGTAGTGCGACCCCAGCCGGCAACAGCAGGCGGTCAGCGCGGCCGTCTTGTTGGTGATGATGTCGAGGTACTCTTCCTCGGTCAGTTCATAGTTGCCGCGGCTTTCGATCTGCCGTAACTCGCCTTCGCACATCGTCTGGGCCGCCTCGCCGATCGAACGGCAGGCAAACGAGCCGTCGACCTCCGCCGACAGGCAGATCGCCCGGGTGAAGAGGAAGTCGCCCAGCAGAACGCTCGCTTCGTTGTCCCACCGGGCATTGACTGTATCGAGGTGACGCCGCAGGATCGCTTCGTCGAGCACGTCGTCGTGGACCAGGGTGGCGGTGTGGATCAACTCGACGGCGGCCGCCAGATCCACGTGGGCCGGCGTCAACGTGCCGGACGCCTTCCCCGCGAGCAACACCAGGGCCGGGCGGAGCCGCTTGCCGCCGAGCCGAAAACCGTGCCGCGCAAGCCGGTCGACGAACGGGTAGTCGCTGTGAAGCTCGCGCTGCAACGTCTCTTCCACCGCGTCCAGTTCCTTGCGGACCGGCGCGTAGAGCGCTTGCAGCACCGCGGGCAACTTTGCCTGGTCGTTGACCAATTGTTGATCCATCAGCGTCTTCCTGATTAGCCCTGGGCCGCGTGGCGACCTGTCGTTGGGGACCTACTGTGACTGCTATTGCGCGGCACGGACAAAATGCCCGCTGCGGCCCCCTGATTTCTCTTCTAGCCGAATCTCCTCGATGACCATCGCTCGATCGACCGACTTGCACATGTCGTAAATCGTCAAGGCGGCCGTGCTTGCTGCGACCAGGGCCTCCATTTCAACGCCCGTCCGGGCGGTCACCCGGGCGACCGCCTCAATGGCAACCGACGTCGCATCGGGAAAATCAAACGACAACTCGACCGCCTCCAGCGGCAGCGGATGACACAACGGTATCAACTCGGACGTCCGCTTGGCTGCCATGATCCCGGCCAGCCGGGCAACCTCGAACACGTCGCCTTTGGCCAGCTTCCGGTCGCGGATCAGGCGGACGGTCTCCGGCTGCATTCGCACGCGACCGCTGGCCCGGGCCACCCTGGCGGTAACTTCCTTGGCGCCGACGTCGACCATTCGGGCGGCCCCCTGGGCATCGAAATGGCTGAGTCGGCTCATGGAAACGGATCGCGGCAGGCGTCGTCCGGTCTTGGCGATCAACTTCACGGCACCCGTCAGGCGAACTCACGGCACGCGTCGGGTAAATCGCCACAAACCCATATTGTAACCGCACACGTCCACCCGTCCAGCGGCACCTCGGTTGAACCGCCTGAAAAACGACAGGGGTGGTTGGGGCAAATCGCCGGGGTGGCTGGGGCAAAGCGCAGCGGT
>JABMRB010000910.1 GCA_013202865.1 Candidatus Nealsoniibacteriota bacterium
AATTTCGGCAATGCGAGCTATTTACCCGCCGGTGCGGCGGCCGCTCCCGAGCCGGGGACGATCGTGATGCTGCTGGCCGGATTGGTCGGCCTGGCCGTGGCCGCCTGGCGTCGTCGTTGAAGTGAAACTACATGCAGATCCCATGGTGGCCGATAGAGAACTTCCCGATGCGCACGCCCCCCCAATAGCCGTCGCCGGCACGGCGGCTGAACGCACTCCCCACCCCGCACCCCACGCAGGAGCTACTAGCGCACACGCCGCCCGAGGGGTGTAGCGAGACCGTGCAACAAAAGTATATACCTGCTGGCCTGTTGCCAGCATGCAGTAATTCTGCTATAGTGGGGTATGTGGCCACCCTGTCCTCAACGGTTGCCGCGTACGTCTACTACCTTTTCGGCGCCTTATCGAGGCAGTGTTTCGGCTCAAAAACCTGCTCGTATTTCTCCTCCGGGTGATGCTCCCGGCGCGGCGCCGATTCTGTTATCTGCAACGTCCTTGGGCATGCACGGCGGCGGAGCTTTGCATACCGTGTTGGAATTTGTCCTGTGAATCAATCGTTTCGTTAGTTCAAGGAGTGCGTTCAATGAGACAGTCCTATTCGCTTCTGTTGGTGGTGGTTCTGCTGCTCTGTTGCGGCAACACGGCTTCGGCCGACTTGGTCGGCTGGTGGTCGTTCGACGAGTCGGCCGGCACTGTCGCGGCCGACGTATCGTCCAGCACAAACCAGCACGACGCGGCCTTGCTGGGTGCGGCAACCTTTGCCCCCGGCGAAGGACAATTCGGCGGCGCTATGTGGCTCGACGGATCCACGGGCACGTTCGCCGAGGTGCTCGATCACGCCGACGTGGAGTTCCTTGACAACGAATCGTTCGCAATCTCGATGTGGTACAAGCGTGACGGCGTCGAGAACGACCAGGGTTTGATCACCAAAGGATATCAGGACGCTCCCCGCGACCCGGGTGGCTACTATCTACTGCAAACCCGCTTGGACGGCTTCACGATCGACAGCCGCGAGGGAGCCGGCGCCAATCCGCGATCGCGAGTCGACGACAATTCGGACGTCAGCCACGGCGACAACCAGTGGCACCATTTCGTCGTCGTCCGCGACTCCACTGCCGGAGAACTCAGGCTTTACGTCGACAACCAGTCCGACCCGCAGGTCCACGACATGGTCGCCGCAGGCACCGGCGATTGGGCCATGGGTGTACACGACCAGACGTTGGTCTTCGGCGATCATAACGACCGCTACACGCAAGGCTATTTCGACGACATCGCCATCTGGAAGGGCAACGCACTGACGACCACCCAGATCGACACGCTGTTCACCACCGGCGTCGATGCCCTGGTGAACAATTCGTTGGTGTGGGATAACGGCGGGCCGGGGGAATGGGCCGACCTGCGCTGGCTCGACGCCGGTACCCCCGGCAACACCACCAACGCACTCTTGAACGCTTCCAATACGGCCACCATCGACGTCGGTTTCGTCGGCACGCCGGTCGTTCGCGAGGCTTTCAGCCTGACGGTCGACAATGGCTCAGTCGCGGTCAAGGACGGCTCTACTCTGAACGTCGTGAGCTCGGTCGCGTTTGCCCCGGGCACCTCCTTGTCCTTGGGCTCGGGAGCCAGTCTGGCGGTCGGCCAGAGTGGTACGATCGGCGACATGCAGATTGCCACAACGGCGACGATCGACGTCGGCGGTGGTCTAGCCATCAGTTCGCTCAGCGACGGAGGCGCGGCCGCCACACTTATCAAGACCGGCGTGGGAACGGCCCAATTGGCAGCGGTCAGTGCGGTTGCCGGATCGAAGCTGAAAGTCGACGCCGGCACGCTGGTCGTCACCGGAAACGCGGCCGGCGTCGGCAGCGCCGATTTCGTCCTCAACGGCGGTGTGATGCAACTCGACGGCATCGATGTCCTCGGGGCCGCACCGGACGGAGCCGTGGGTAATTGGAGGTTCGAAGAGGCCTCCGGCATCACTGCGGTCAACACGGCCAACCCCGGGGTCAACGAGGGCACCATGGTGCTGATGGACGACAGCAACCGGGTTCCCGGCAAGATCGGCAACGCGCTGGCCTTCGACGGGGCCGAAGAGTACGTGCAAATCAGCCAGGACGTCGGACTGCCGATTTACAACAATGGGACCGACAACGCCTACTCGATTGCCATGTGGGTCAAGGGCGGCCCGCAGAGCGACAGGCGGGTCTTCGCCGAAGCCTCCACGACCGGCACTACCCAGTTGTTTAACGTGGGAGTCAATAACTCCGGCGAATCGCTGAAAATGTTTATCCGCACGGATGGAGGCGGGGCAAACCCGAACAAGGCGACCAACGGATCGGCTTTCGACGACATCTGGCACCACATCGTCTGGGTCGACGAGGACGGCGCGGGCAAGGTCTACATCGACGGCGTGCTCGACAGCCAGACGTTCAACTACACCCGCGGAACGCTCACGTCGCTCGACACGACCACGATCGGTGCCATTCTCCGAGGTGACCCCACCGGCGCCACGCATCACTTCAACGGCCTGATCGACGAGGTCTACGTTTACAATGAGGCACTCACGGCCGCCGAGATCTACGACATGGGTGCAAGCGAGGCGATCCTCCCGACCACCGACGTCACCGTCAGCGCCAGTTCCACGCTCGACGTGAATGCCACCGTTGCCGAACTCGGCGCGTTGGCGCTCAATAACGGCATCCTCACGGTCAGCGGCGGGCAGACCAGCTTCACCGGGACCACGCTCGCCGACGGCGATGTCCGTGTCGGTCTCGCCCTGGAGACACCCACCGACCTGGGCAACGCGCTCACCGGCAGCGCCGATCTGACGTTCGCCGTTGCCGGCACCGGCACCACGCAGATCGTCGATAGCTACACGGCCGGTCCGAGCAACGAAATCGCCTTCGCCGGCACGAGCATGACCGGCGCCACGATCGAAGCGGCCAACGGCAATACGGTCATTGTGGGCACGACCCCTTGGGCCGGCTCGACCGAGGCCTTGCTCTCCGGCGGTAGGATGACGATTACGCCCGACATCTCGGAGATCGCCCCCGTCGTCCCGGCCGGAGCGCTCAGCCAGTACACGTTCGACAGCGCCGCGACACCCGGAGCGGACGTCACGGGCAACGCGCACGATCTGGAGTTGATGCGCCAGGCCGCTTACACGGCCAGCGGCAAGTACGGCGGCGCGCTGTTGCTTGACGGCGACGGCGACTACGCGATCGACGCCGACGCGGGGGACTACCTCAACGGGTTGCCCGAACTGACCGTCGCCATGTGGATCAACCTCGAAGGCGACCCGCCCTTTGACAAGGGCTTCTGGGAAATGAAAGATAACGGCAACAGCGACCTGTGGGGCGCTCGCTACGACGCCAACGGCGACGGCAGCAACCAGGTCATCAAGACCGGTATGACGCTGGATACCAGCCCGGGCAACAACTCAAACGACGACCAGTACGTCTCCTCCGATTTCGTCCAGACGACCGACTGGCAGCACGTCACGCTGACCTGGAAGGACGGCGAGGGCATGAAGCTCTACCTCGACGGGATTGAGGACGGACCGGCGACCCGGGAGATGGTCAACACGAGCGGTGTGCTTGCTCAGATCGATTA
>JABMRB010000911.1 GCA_013202865.1 Candidatus Nealsoniibacteriota bacterium
AAATCCCAAATCTGAAATCTGAAATCCCAAATGCCCCACACCATCCGCCAATCCGACTTGGAAGGTTACCTCGACGAGGCGTTGCCGGCCGAGGAGATGGCCCGGATCGAGAAGGCGTTGCGTGAAGACCCGCAGTTAGCGCGGCAGGCGGGCGTGATCCAGTCGCGTCGCAACGCCGGGCTGCATTCGCTGGGCGAGATCTGGCGTGCGAGCCGGCTGAGTTGCCTCTCGCGAGAGCAGTTGGGCAGCTACCTGCTGGGCGTATTGCCCGACGAATTGGCCGACTACATCAAGTTCCACATCGAGACGGTCGGCTGCCGCTGCTGTCAAGCCAATCTGGCCGATTTACAGCAAGAGCAGGCCGAGCACGGCGAGAAGACAGAAACCCGTCGCCGCCGCTACTTCGAGTCAAGCGCCGGCTACCTCCGCGACGGCACGCCGGAGTGATTTGCCGGGCAAAGCTGCGATCCGAAACTCCCCTCTCCCTCTGGGAGAGGGGCCGGGGGTGAGGGTGTTGGAGACGGATTCATGGTTCGTGCAGCCCTCAATTTGCAATTCCCCACCACCAGGGCCAACGCCACCGCCCCCAGCAGCATCACGATCGTCCCCGGCTCGGGCACGGTCGCCGCACCATCCGCCGTATAGCCGGCGTTGCTGAAATTCGCTCGCAACGCGGCCCAATCGCTGAGCCAGACCTTATCGTCGACCCAGGGATCAAAGTTCCCGTCGGCCCAGTTCTTCCCGTTGCCCATGTTGCCAAAGTTCGCCCGCAACGCGGCCCAGTCGCTCAGCCAGACTTTCCCGTCCAGGTCAGCATCGCCGTCAAGCAGCGGATGCAGCGAGAGCGTAATCCGATTATCGGTAACATAGTCGATCCCCGCCACGTAGGCCTCGCCGATGTCATACGGTCCGCTACCCCCGCCGACCGAGTCAAACTCCCCATCCACCGATCCATAAGCAGCCACCACGTACTCCCCACCAAACTTCGACGCCGCGTCAGGGCCGGGTTGCCATTGGGGCACGATCGCGTCGTCGGCAGCCGAGAGGTCCAACAGCCCGCCGACTTCGATCGGCTCCGGCTGGCCGTCCGCCGTGGTGTCAACGAGCATTAGCTCCAGCGTGGCAGACGGCTCGAGAACCACGTCGCCGTCAACCGCAAGTTCACTGTCGTTGCCGATATCGATTGCCAAGAGCGATCCTGCGTAGACTGAGACACTTGCAGCCGAGACGGCGCCGCCACCGGTGATGTGGAGCGTCGCGAGGCCGGAGTTGCCGATGAAGAGTTTGCCGCTGTTTGTCCACTTCGAGCCGGCTCCGTCGACCGTTACCACGCCCGTCGAGCCGCCGACGTTGGCGATAACGCCAGACCGACTGCTGACAGTGGCGCCGACGACGATGTTGAGTGTCCCGTTACCGTAGTTGCCGACATAGAGTGTGGAGTCATTGATCCACGTCGAACCGGCGCCCTCTACAATCGCCACGCCCGTCGAGCCGGCGCGGGAGCCGATGTAGCCGATCTTATTGCTGACGGCAGCACCGCCGGTGATGTTGAGCGCCCCGCTGCCGTAGCGACCGATGTAGATTGTGGAACGATTGGTCCACGACGAGCCGGCGCCGTCAACGGTGACGACACCCGTTGATCCGGGACGGTGCCCGATGTAGCCGCCAGAAGAACTCACGGTGACGCCGTCTCGAACCGTCAGTGAACCGTGGCCTCTCCAGCCCGCACCGAGCTCACCGTTGTTGCTTGGGTCGCCGCTCATATCGAAATGTACGGTGATATTCTGGTCGGGCTGACTGTCGAAAACGAGGTCTTGATCGAGATCGGCAGTCGAATCGAGCACCAAATCGACGTCGCTAACCAGGCCACGGGTCTCGACGGTGCCGGTGCCGCTGAATTGGGCCGGCGACGCAAAGAGCGATCCGGTTGTCAGTGTTCCGCCGCCCGGGCCGAAATGGATCAAGCCCGTCGAGTCTGTGCTGTAGCCCACATAGGTAGAAAAGTTCGCTGAGACTGCGCCGCCATCGGAGATCTGGAGTGTCCCGCTGTCGCCCAAGCGGCCAACGTAGAGACTATGGCCGATGGCTAACGTCGAGCCGTCGACGGTCACCACGCCTGTCGAGCCGGGAAAATAGCCGATGAAGAGGCTCTGGCTGTTGGCCCACGTCGAGCCGGCGCCGTCGACGGTGACCATGCCCGTCGAGCCGGAATAACCGCCGACGAAGCCGTCCCGACTGACGACCGCGGCACCGCCGGTGATGTTGAGCGTCCCACTGCCTCTGCGGCCGACGAAGAGTATGTAGCTGCTGGTCCACGTCGAGCCGGCGCCGTCGACCGTCGCTACACCCGTCGAACCGGAAGCATAGCCGATGTCGCCACCATAGGAGTTGACCGTAACGCCGTCTCGAATCGCCAGTGAACCGTGACCTCTCCAACCCGCACCGAGGATGACGCTGTTGCCTGGATCGCCAGCCATGTCGAGATTCACAGTCACGTTCTGTTCTGGCTGGCTGTCGAAAACGAGCGTCTGATTGAGGCTTACAGTAGAGTCGAATACCAAGTCGATGTCGCTAACCAGACCGCGGGTGTTGATCGTACCCGTGCCGCTGAGTTGGGTCGGCGACGCGAAGAGCGATCCGGTTGTCAGCGTACCGCCTCCCGGGCCAAAATGGACCGATCCGATGGAGCCTGCTTCGTAACCCACATACGTAGAGCGGCCCACCGAGGCGGCACCGCCGCCGGAGATGTTGAGCGTCCCGCTGCCGTCGTGGCCGACATAGAGTTCCCCGTCGTTGTTCCACGTCGAGTCGGCGCCGTCGACCGTCGCTAC
>JABMRB010000014.1 GCA_013202865.1 Candidatus Nealsoniibacteriota bacterium
ACCTAGGGAACTCCACTAGCCTGGGCGTTTCGTTGGGGGACCTGGACGGGGACGGCGACCTGGACGCCTTCGTGGCCAACAATAACCAAGCCAACCGGGTGTGGCTGAACGATGGGCAAGGCACGTTCAGCGATAGCGGCCAGAGGTTGGGGAATTATTTTAGCCTGGAGGTTTCGTTGGGAGACCTGGACAGCGACGGCGACCTGGACGCCTTCGTGGCCAATTATTATGGCAACCGGGTATGGGTGAATGATGGGCAGGGCACGTTCAGCGACAGCGGCCAGAGCCTGGGGAGTTCCAAGAACGGGGACGTTTCGTTGGGGGACCTGGACGGGGACGGCGATTTGGACGCCCTCGTGGCCAAATTCGATTACGAAGCCAACCAGGTGTTGCTGAACGATGGGGCGGGCACGTTCAGCGACAGCGGCCAGACCTTGGGGAGTTCCTCAAGCTGGGACGTTTCGTTGGGGGACCTGGACGGGGACGGCGATCTGGACGCCTTCGTAGCCAACGTCAGTGCCCAGGCCAACCGGGTGTGGCTGAACGATGGGCAGGGTACGTTCAGCGACAGCGGCCAGAGCCTGGGGAATTCCAATAGTAGCATGGGCGTTTCGCTGGGGGATCTGGACGGCGACGGCGATTTGGACGCTTTCGTGGTCGAAGTCACTCTCGCAGGCGCTTCAGCGCCCAACCGGGTGTGGCTGAACGACGGACAAGGCACGTTCAGCGACAGCGGCCAGAGCCTGGGGAATTCCTATAGCTACAACGTTTCGTTGGGGGACCTGGACGGGGACGGCGATCTGGACGCCTTCGTGGCCGACGATGGCTCCAACCGGGTGTGGATCAACATCTCTGCTGTCGCGGTCGCGGCGGAGAGCCTGTCGATGAGTGCGCCGTCGGAGATGGTCGGTTTCCAGGGCGTTCCCTTCTTTGTCGAAAAAGAAAACGTCGAGGATGAAAATGGCATCCTATCCTGGCTAACGGCTCCCGATGACACGATCGTCTTAAACAGCGATCCCGTTCACCAGAATGCCTCCATGCTCACGGTGGTTCGCGGCTCCGTCAACCGGCAGCAGGCCGTGCTAGCCGGTAGCCAGGACCTCGTCGGCGGCAAGCTGACGGACGATATTCAGTTCTTCCTCGTTGCGGGCAACAGGTCTGTACCCATCGCCATTACGGCGCAACAGACCGCAGACTTCACGAGTATCGATGATTTGGTCGCCAAGCTAAACGAACTCATCACCAACGCAGCGGTCGAGGACGCCGTCACCGCCGGCAGCGAGGGGACCTCCATCACCTTCACTTCCCAGATCGCCGGCAGCAGGGCAACCCTCCGCATCGAGGTCCGAGAAGGCCAGACGGGCGCCGTGGCGCTGGGATTCTCCGACGGCGATACGGATGTCGGAGAGGCTGAGGACGGCCTCTTCTTCGTGAACCAGCCGGATGGCGCCAGTGTTGAACTCTACCGATTCGCACGGACCGAACCGGTTGTCACCCTCGACGCGATGCCGTCGCAACTGTTTGCCGCGGGCGACCGGCTCTTCTTTACCGTGGTGGATGCTGAGGAAACTCACCTTTGGGTCAGCGATGGAAGCCCCGCCAACACGGGAGAGATCTCCTTGCCTCCGTTCAGTACGGACCCCGCCCAGTTCACTGACGTGGGCGGCACGCTCTTCTTCACGGCCGAGCCCGAGCCAATCCTCACCGGCAGTATCGATCTCCCGCTAACCGGCCAACTGACGGAAGACGTTGCCTTCACGCTGCAGTGCGGCGGCGCATCGATCAGGATTGAGCTCGCAGCGGCCGACACGTCAACCAACGCGAGCATCGAGATGCTTGTCACCCAATTCAACGAAGTCATTGCGCAAGCCAGTGCGGACCAGCTCGTGGCGGCGAGACGTAGCGGCGATCGTCTTGCGTTTTCGGCAGTCGACCTGCCAAGCGGCTCTCTGTTCCGCGTGATCGTTGAAGCCAATGATGCGGGGGCTGAAGCGATCGGATTTGCCCACGATGATCATGTCGTCAGCGGCCCCAAGCTCTTCCAAGTCATGGAGTTGACCGAGGCGGACGTTCCTCCCGATACACCGTTCTCTCTGGCTGCCGTACCGGTTGCCGTGCCCGAGCTCTCCGCACCGCTGAACCCCGAGAACCTCACGGCAGCGGGCGATCGGCTGTTTTTCACCTCTGCCGACGAGCTTCTTGTCACCACCGGCGTGCTGGGCGAGACCTCGGCCTTCCTCGAAATGCTGGCCGAAGACGCAACCCTGCGGGTCAGCGTGCTTGACGCGGAAGGGGACCTGGAAGCCACCTTCTCGGACCTGGCTGCCTCAGCTAGCTGGGACGCCAGGATCACCCTGCCGGAAGGATCCGGCACGGCAACGCTGGATATCACTGAGCGGGTGCGCGAAGCGCTGCGAACGGGCCACTCCCGGCTTACCTTGCGTCTGGACGACTTCACCGGCTCCGGTGAACTGGGGGTGCGTCTGGCAGCAGACGACTTCGGGCCCGGAAGCGGCCTGGAAACTACCATTGCCGATGGCGTGGCGGCCGATCTCTACGATGAAGACGGGGCCAGGCTCGACGCGGCCAAATCGGTGTTCGATATCCGCGGTCTGGCGGCGGGAACCTACTACCTGCGGGTTTTCGACCCCGGCGCCGAGCCCGGGGCGCCGAGCGGAACGGCCAGCTTCGAGGTGGCGATCGGCGCGCCGATCATGGGCTCCTTCCATCCGGTAACCGACCGCGACGAGATCCACGGCGGCGACGGCGACGACCTGATCACCGGGAACTCCCAAGTCGACACGCTCTTTGGCGACAGCGGCCGCGACGCGTTCCGCGGAGAGTCCATGGAGATTCACGACCTGGAACCCGGTGAGAGCTTCAAGCTGCCCCCCGAATCAGAACTGCAAAACAAGAAGCTGTCCTTGCCCGATCCCCAGCTTCAATCTCAAATTCCGGACCCGCGACTGCTGGCCGCCCTGGCCGAAGCCCTCGGGCTGCCCGTCACCCAGGGCTTTGACGGTACGCCCGTGATCCACGATCCCGTTCTGGCCAGCGACCTTGGCGAACTGTACCGTCTTGACCTCAGCTCTCTGGGGATCAAAGACCTGACGGGCCTGGAGTACGCCGTCAACGTCCGCAGCCTGAACCTGGGCAACAACCCGATCGAGGATATTTCCATGCTGCTGCCCGGCCGGCTGACTGCCGGGGAGAACGCGGGCATGCTCATCGGGATGCCGAAGCTCCGATCGCTCGCCCTCGATTCCACGCTGGCCGCCGATCTCTCACCGCTGGCCTCCTTAGGTCAACTCGATTTCCTGAGCATGGATCGCGCCGTTTTCTCAGATTCCCAGGCGTTTAACCGGAGCTTAGTTGACGTCGAGAACCTGCGTTTTCTGAGTCTTGCCGGAAGCGGGCTGAACCTCGACGTCCGCGACGTCAGCGCCCTTGTCGGGGTGAGTCTGATCGACGATGGTGATCCGGAATTTAAGGCTCTTTCAAGCGAACTGCTCCGCAACGTGAACCCGGTAAGCACGGCCTTTGAGGGGGACTACCGGTTCGCCGAGCCGGCGTCGGGCCCCGTCGGCCCCGTCGCCCAATGGACCTTCATGAATCTCAGGGACGGTACCTATGAGCTTCTGGTCACATGGCCGGCCCACGAGAGCCGAAGCACCGCTGCCACCTACCAGGTCTTCGACGGCCCGGACAGTCAACCGGACAGTCCACTCGATGTGTTTGACGCGGAAGGCAACGTCGTCGGCGATGTGTCGGTGAACCAGCAGTTGGATCCCTCCGGCGCGACCTTGGGGAACCGCCCGTGGGAGAGCCTGGGCTTCGTCGAGGTTGTCGACGGCGTGGTTCGCGTTACGCTGGCGAGCGATACGGAAGGCTTTGTCGCAGCCGACGCGATGCGACTCGAGGCCGTTCAGCCCGTGCTTGCGAATCTCGAAGTGTTGAACCTGGAGGGGAATCCTCTGGACAACCGGGCCCAGGAGTGCTACTTGCCGCTTCTCGAGAACCCCAACCTCACACTCTCCTTCGACAAGAACACAGCGCCCGTGCTGGCTCAGATCGGTCCTCAAACGGCCACCTCTACCGGCGGCGCACTGCTCTTGGACGGCGGTTACATAAAGATAGAGGAGGTGCCCCCCAGCAGCAGCCTCGACATCGGGCGATACCTGACCCTGGAGATCACCTTCGAAGTCGACGAGGACGCCTTCAACGACACGAGCGTTGATTGGATTCCCTTGGTCTACAAGGGGGACGGTATCTCCGGCACCGCCGGTCGCACCTACTCGCTTTGGTTGAGCCGGGATGATTCCTTGTACTTTACTTCATCGGATGCAGTCTTCGGGCAGACCTCGGTGAACACCGCGGTCGGTTCGATTGTGCCCGGCACGACCTACCACTTTGCCGGGGTTATGGACCGGGCAACGAGCCAAATGTACGGCTATCTTGACGGCGAGTTAGTCGCGCAAGAGGAGATACCCTACGTCCATGCAAGGCCGCGCATCACAAAACGCGTCTGGTATACGTTCTGGTTAAAGACCGTGGTAGTCGACCCGGGTTCGCCCGAGATACACTATGACGCGGTCTCAACCGACAAAGAATTACTGATCGGCGGCACTCACGAAACGGATGATTCGTTGGGCCCCTTCGCCGGACGAATCGACGAGGTCCGGATCTGGGAGACGGTACGCTCCCAGACGGAGATCGCTGCAGGCATGAACGCGGATCTTACGGGAGAAGAAACCGATCTGGCCGCCCTTTGGAAGTTCGAAGAAACTTCCGGCACCACGATCTTCGACAGTTGCCAAAACAACGGCGACAACTACAACAACGGGACAATCATCGAGAAGACAGGCGGCGGGGGTTGGGGGCGGGAGGGGCGCATCAAGCTGCCGGTCGAGGAACCCGATGGGCAACCCGTCTTCTTCGATTTCGAGTGCGACCAGGCCGGCATCGAGGTTTCCAACGAAGGAGGCTCGATGGTTATATCGGCGGGAGGATTCGTGGGCACGGCTCGGATCACGGTCACCGCCAGCGACGGCACCAGGGAGCATCCGCTCGGCGGTACGGATCAAATGCACTTCGACTACACCGTCGGAGAGAATGCCGTCTACGGCAGCGTCTTCCTCGACGAGAACGGCGACGGCCAGCGCGACGGCGGTGAAGGACCGCTTGACGGTATCACGGTCTTTCTCGATCAGAACGAGGATGGCGTGCTGGACCCGGGCGAGACGGTTACGTATACCGACGCCAACGGTGAGTACGCCTTCCGCAACCTCCCGTTCGACGCCAATCCTAAGGAGTACCGAGTTGCCCAGGTCCCGTACGCCAACTGGGCGCCCACGTCCCACCTGGTCGCCACACCGGAAGGCCCCATCGGCCGTCAGACGGTGTCCATCGGCGACGCCGGCGGAATTACCGAACACGTTGACTTTGGCAATACCCCGTTCTTTGTCGTTACGACGCTTGTGGACGAAAACGATGGGGACCTAAGTCTGGGCGACCTGAGCCTGCGCGAAGTGTTGGGGCTGGCCGCAAGCTACTCGGGCAGAGACGTGATCCGGTTCGCCCCGGACCTGGCCGGCCGCACGATCGAGCTCGTTTTGGGCGAGTTGCAGATCACCAGCGATCTCGATCTGATGGGACTAGGTGTCACGATCGTCGCGGCGGAGAACAGCCGCGTGTTGCGCGTCGATGACAACATAACCGCGACGATCAGTGACCTGACCATCACGGGAGGATATACTACCAGTAACAACAGCGGTGCCGGGATTCTGAACGATGGCGAACTTTCGGTGATCAACTCGACGATCGCGGGCAATTCGTCCGGTTGGACCGGCGGCGGGATTTTCAATACGGGCACGCTTTGGGTGGTCAACTCGACGATTTCGGGCAACAGAACCAGAGCCGGCTCGTATAGCGGCGGCGGGATTCGCAACCAACCCACGGGCATGCTTTGGGTCGTCAACTCGACGATCTCCGGCAATTCGTCCGCTGCCTTAGGTGGCGGGATCTTCAACTACGGCACGCTTTCAGTGGTCAACTCGACGATCTTCGGGAACACCGCGGACTCCGATGGCGATGAAACAGACGCCGGTGGCGGGATTGCTACCTATGCTAATGGCTCCATCACGCTTCATAACACGATCGTTGCCGGCAACGTTTGCGGCACCGCTAAGGTGCCCGACGATCTGTCGGGGAATCTTGTCGAGACCGGTAGTTCACACAACCTGATCGGCGACGCGGGAACCAGCGGCGGTTTAAGCGGGGAAGACAATATTTTGGGCGCGGATCCCCGGCTGGCGCCGCTGGGCGACTATGGAGGACCGACGCAGACGCACGCCCTGCTGCCGGATAGCCCGGCGATCGATGCGGGCAACAACGGGCTGGCCGTCGATTCCAACAACAACCCGCTGGAGTTCGACCAGCGCGGCGAGCCGTTTGACAGGATCGTCGGTGGTGCCGTGGACGTCGGTGCCTTTGAATCCAGATATACACCGCCAACCGTGAAGGCTCGGCAGATATTCTACAACAACTCGACCTTTGACGGCGACAACGCCGTCGCCCTCGACAAGCAAGCCTTGCTGCCCGGCCAGACCGCCTCGTTTGCCAATTACACCAGCTATAGCCGCGGCATCAACGGCCTGATGATCGATCTGGCCGACCTGCCGGCCGGCGTAACACCGGGGCCGGCCGACTTCCTCTTCCACATCGGCAACGACGACACGCCTGGCAACTGGCTCGCAGCGGCCGAGCCCGAGTCGGTCACCTTCCATCCTGGCGCCGGCACCGGCGGCAGCGACCGGGTGACGATCATCTGGGACGACGGTGCGATCCGCAACACGTGGCTGCAAGTGACTGTGCTGGACACCATCCTGGGCCTGGCCGGCAACGACGTATTCTACTATGGCAACGCCGTCGCCGAGGCGGGCAACTCCACCACCGACGCCCGGGTCACCACGACCGATCTGCTGTTGGCCCGCAACAACCCCCGCAGCTTGCTCGACGAGATTAGCGTTACGTTCCCCTACGACTTCGACCGCGACGGCCACGTCAACGCCACCGACGTGCTGTTCGCCCGCAACAACCAAACAAACTTCCTCAGCGCCCTGAACCTGATCGATCTCACTGGCGCGGCGGAGGAGGAGGCCCAAGAGCTTTCGCAGGCCGAGTTGGCTTGGCTCACCGACCTCGACCAGCCAGCCACCCAACGTCCGGCAGAGAAAGACGCCGCCGCGGAGGCCGTGGATCAGTTGCTAGCCACCTACTGGCCGTAGCGGTCATAGCTGCCCGTACAGTCAAAACAGTACCATGACACCATGGGTGTCAGGGCGTCTGAATGCCGAAATCTCGGCTGAACCTGCCTGTCATGATAGAGTTCGGCGGGTAGATGCTTTCGTTCCGCGTGGCAACGTCAGCAAGGGCCACTCGTACGGGTGGGCGCACACAACTGCCGGGCGGCAGGACACAACTCGGGCGTGATGGAAGTGCGTGCATTCGTCAGCGGATCCGCAGTAACGCCCGCCGGACGTTTGACAAGTCCTCGCCGACCATATACCATCGACTATATAGTCCGCTAAGGAGATGAACGATGCGATTGCCCCT
>JABMRB010000912.1 GCA_013202865.1 Candidatus Nealsoniibacteriota bacterium
CGCTCGTGTTGTTCACTTCCGAGCAAGGCTCGCAGTTCCCCGGTTGCAAATGGACCAACTGGGACACGGGCCTGCACACGGCCCTGATCGCCCGATGGCCCGGCCGGATCGCTGCCGGCAAGCGGACCGACGCGATGGTGCAATACGCCGACGTGCTGCCCACGCTGCTCGATGCGGCCGGGGGCGATGCGGCCCGTGTTGATGTGGCTGCGCACACGTACGACGGGAGCAGCTTCTTGCCCGTGCTGTTGGGCGACAAGTCCGAGCACCGCCGGTACACGTACGGCATCCACAACAACATCCCGGAAGGCCCGGCCTACCCGATTCGCACCGTCTTCGACGGCCGGTACCGATACATCCGCAACCTGACGCCCGACGAGATCTATATCGAAAAGCATCTGATGGGCGTGCAGGGCAACGGCGCCTTGAACAATCCGTATTGGGGCACATGGGTCGGGCAGGCCTGGAACAACCCGCACACGTACCAACTCGTCAAGCGATACACGCGCCGGCCGGCCGAACAGCTCTACCACACGGCCGACGATCCGTACGAGCTCAGCAACGTCGCCGACGCCCCGCAACATGCCGAACTCAAGACCCAACTCCGAGCGGAACTCGATCGCTGGATGAAAGCCCAAGGCGATCCGGGCATGGCCCAAGACACGCACGAAGCGATTCAAGCCGCCCGGCAGGGCAAGCACCTCTATTATCCGCCGGATTCACCGTAAGCTTGAATCATCGCTTGCCCGTGAGCGTTCCATCCGTGGCATCTTGCACGGCGTGAACAGAGGAGTCGTATCTCTGGGATACGTTCGCCAGAACGTGGTGTGCGTCCGGGGGTTACGACCACGTTCTGGCGAACGCAGCTACAAGCTCTTACCCGACACAGTCGCGATACGCCTCGACGGACCGGCTTGCCACGCGGTCCCAGCCGTAGCGGTTGACGACCAGATCTCGTGCCCGGCCGCCCATCTCGGCCAGCTTGTTGCGATCGCACGCGAGAATCTCGCCAATTCCTTCGGCAATCGCCTTCGGTGTCGACTCCACGCTCCAGCCGGCACCGGCCGCGGCCACCTCGTCGGCCATGTTGGTTGCCCGGGTGAGCAGGCAGGGCACACCGTATGCCAGCGCCTCGAGCACGGCGTTGGGATGCCCTTCCCAACGAGAGGTATGGATAAACACGTCGGTTCGCTGCAACAGAGCCTGCTTCTGCGGGCCACCGACGGCGCCGTCGACCGTGACGATCTCTTCGAGTTGCCTCTCGACGATCATGCCGCGCAAGGTCCTCTCACCGCCGCGGAAGTCGGGCCCATGCAACTCGATGCGAGCGTCCCTGCGGATCAGCTCCGGCCGCACGGCCGCACAGCCCTCGACCAGCAGATCCAGCCCTTTGATTTCCACGGCCAGCCGTCCGATGAAGACCAGCCGTAGCGGCGATGCTGTTCCGGCGGAACTCAGGTCGGATTCCGACGGCAGCGCGACCCCGTTTCCTACGACAAACATCGGGCGTTGCCAGTCGACCGATTGCTCGGCTTCACCCTGAGTCAGGAACTGAAGCGCCGCTGCCTTCGACACGACACGGTTGAAGAACAGCCGGTTGCCGAGCTTCTTCTTCCATCCCCGGTAGACCTGGGCGCTTCGCATCATCCCGCCACGAGGGCAGATGATGTAGGGGATGCCGGCCTTGCGCAGTCGAGCGGCGATTGCGGCGTGGGCCGGGATATAAGTGCTGTGCAAGACGACCACGTCGGGCCGATCGAAAGGCGGTGGTAACTTCAGCCGGTCGGGACCCGCCAAGACGACGTTGAAGTCGAACAGCGGAAATTCGGTCTGCGGCGGCGACGTGGCGTTGGAGTCACAGCGATTGGCCACCGTGATCGCCAAGGCCGCCTCGACGCCCTCCATGCGATTTTGTGCTGCCACCAGATTCGGCACACTGACGTTGGGCCCGCCGATTTCACCCCAGACGATTGCGGCCGCGTGCAGGATAATCACAGTGCTCTCCTTCCCGGGCGGTCGCGCTTTGCCAAGCCGTCCGAGCGGTTGGTTTCGAGGGAAGACCTGCAACCAGCGGAGGTACGCAAGTAGTTCGCAACGTCGATCAGCGACAGGCTGCCGTCGGTGGCGACCGGCCGCCCGCGCGTTTCCTGCCGCGTTGCCAGATTCTCACCCGTCACGTGGATGAAGCAAGGCACGTACTCGGCGGCGCCGGAGTAGTCCGCCGCAAACTCATCTCGAGCAACGTTTGCGGGGTGATCGCCGTAGACGACCACCAGCGTTCCCTTGGGCAGACGCTCGAAGTAGTCGCGCAGGGCATTGTCCACGTATCGCATGCTGTTGAGATAGTGCTGGCGGACGCCGGAAGGCGACGGGTAGATCTCGGCCTCGTCCGGTTTGATGTACCGAAAAGGGCCGTGACTGGACATCGTCGTGATGAAATGAAACACGGGCTCCGTCGTCGCTTCCAGCAGCCGGGCCGAAATCTCGAAGACGTCGCGATCTGCGACGATCGAATTGGTCAGCCGCGCCCCGCACTCTATGCAAAGCTGCTCCCGGAAGAGGCGTTGCGAGAACCCCATCTGCTGATAGGCCGGAGCCCGAGCAAAAAATGCTCCGCTCATTCCGTGCAACGCCACGGTGCGGTAGCCGCGCCCGCCCAGTAGATGCGGGAGGGCGTCGCCGTACGGGTATCCGGGGATCTTGTAGGGGACCATTTGCCGCGACGGTTCGACGGCATTGAGCATCGCGAAATCCGCATTGGCCGAGCACGTGTAGTGAATCGCTCGAATGCGGTACAGCGCGGACGTCGCCCGGAGCCGGTTCATAAACGGCGTGATCTCTTTACCGGCGGCCGAATGACCGACGATCGAATAGCCGAGGCTCTCCACCTGAACGACCACGACCCGGCGGGGAAGTTCAACGTGACGCTCGATCGGTGTGAGCTTATCGCTGGAGATCCGCCGCTGCGCAAGGGCGTGTTCGAGGAGGGTGTCGTCGCTGAAGTATACGAACTCGGCGATCCAGGCCGGCGAATAGCCGTACGTTACCATCAGGTCGGAACTCGCCATGCACCTGCGGACGTTGGCGAACTTGATGTTCGTCTGGTTGAGCCCGACGAGCACGGCGATGTAGAATCCGACACACGCCAGACCGGTCGCCGCTCGCAGCCGCCGGGGCAACGTGCCACCTCCCGCGGCCCGCAACAGCAGCAACTTGGCGACCAAACTCAGCCCGAGCAGAATCCACGCGGGCCATGGCACGAGCGCGGCACCGAAGCCGGCCACACCGGCGCCCTCCTGCCAACTGGATGCTACCACGCTGTAGCTGAGCGTCTCGTGAAAGTAGTGGCAATACGCAACCAGAGCCAGATTGACCGGCACCGCCGCGACCGCCACGACGGCGAGCACCGCACGCGGCAGCACCATCACACACGTCGTCACGAAGGCCAGATCCAGCGAGAATCTCACTGCCGTCTTGGCCGCCAGCCAATGAGGATCGTAGGTTCGCGTCAACGTGACGTACTGCACGACGAAGATCTCGGTGGCCCAAAGCAGCGCAAAGATCGACGTCACAGCCAGCCGCCTTCTCTGGGCAGGGCTACACTCGCGGACGTCTTCTATCAGCGTTGAGAACCACCGAAAACGCACGGCTCGCTCCTTAATGTTCCGCGTAGCTGGATTCGCAAGAGGGCAGTCGTCCCTGCATTCGACTGCATTCTTGCGAAACCAGCCGCGTTGTCGCCGGATTCGACTGAATTCTTGCGAATCCAACTACCGGTATGCGCGCAGCCGGCCGACTTACCATCGACAGGATCAGCGCACCCGCGGCCAGGATGATCGGATCGCGATAGGTGACGTAGTTCATCGAAGCCAGGCCGAAGCACAACAAGATCGCCCAGCGAAAGGTGCTTGCGGCGCGGCGGTCCTGCTGTTGGACCCGGCGAATCACGGTGGCGCCGAGCAAAGCCGCGGCCACCATCCCCAACAACCCGTGGCTGAGCCCCCACTCGACAAACGAGCTATGGGCGTTCATGCCCAGCAGCGTGAATCCGTCGCTCTTGGTCATACGAAGTTGGCGTCCGATCGCCTCCGACGCGGCGCCGTTTCCCGTACCGATCAGGAAATGGCGCCGATCGCTGCACCAAACGTCGTAGGAGGCCTTCCAAATCGTCAGCCGGCCCGATGCGCTCAGGACGTGTTCCGGATTGTCCAGACGCGACGCCAGCGATCGCCATGGCCTGAAATCAACCGCAAACACGAGGAACAGTACGGCCGCACTCAGCACACTGGAAACCGCCACCATGTCTCTGAGCTTCCGCGAATCGTGAACCCGGGCGCTGTAGAGCAGCAGTGCCATGCCGGCCAGCCAGGCCACAAATGCGGCGCGAGAGGCCGTCATAATGCAGCCGAGCGAGAGAAATACGGTCCAGCCGATACTGAAATGAGGGGCGAGGGGCGAGGGGCGAGGGGCGAGGCACCGCTGTTGGCCCTCGCCCCTCGTCCCTACCCCCTTACCCCTTGCCAGTTTCCCGCTTCTCAAATAGAGCACCAGTGCCAACACGGCGGCCAGTGCCAGTTGCCCACCCACTCGATTCGGATTTGCCAGCCGCGATCCCTCGTCGCTGACCCACTTTCCGAATCGCTGAAACGAACCGAGCAACGTGACGCCGAACATCTGATACTCGACCCATACGGCCATCGCCATCGCCACGGCACTGGTCACCACGTAGGTCTTCGCACAGAGCCACCAACAGCGGTGCTCGACGATCAGCGCGGCGATCGGCAGCGTCATCGTCAACCAGACGGCCCCCACGATGCCCTGATTGCTCCGCGTCGGGTCGCTGTAGACCAGCCCGGCCCAAGCGATCGCTACGCACGCAATCACGGGCCACGATCGGGAGAAGGAGGGGACCATCCACCAACTGATCGAACCGAGCACTACGGCCGGCACACAGAAGACCATCGCGATCGCGTAGGCCGCCTCGCAGTGAAGCATGTCGCCGACCTTCAGAATCATGAAGTTCAATCCGGCGACGATAAACGCCAGTTGTAGTGCAAGCCTACCCATCGACGGCGTCTCCCCGGAGCTGCCCGCAGGCGACGCGTTGCCGCACCCGGCTCGACGCCCCGGCGCATCGATCCGTCGTGAACTCGCTCCGATCGACGCGTTTCGGGCATTCGTCCTGCCAGAGCCGGCGATGCTGCGTTGCACTTTGATCGATCGTGAACGGGCATTCGGCAAATGCACGACGGGCGGCCTGCCGCGAGCAACCGGCGTCGGCCGATAGCTCCCGTGCCGCCTCGACCCACGTTGCGTCGTCCGCATCCAGCGAGAGACACCGCACCCGCGGCAGGCAGGCAGCGATTTCGCGTATGCCGGGCAAATCGGCGGCCAACACGGGTATACCCGACGCGGAGGCCTCCAGCACGGCCCCCGGCAGGCCCTCCCATAGCGATGGAAAGATCATCGCGTCGGCCGCCGCCAGCAGCCGGGGTACGTCGCATCGCTCGCCGCAGAACACCACGCCGTTGCCAATGCCGAGTTGCGCGACCTGCTGCCGAAGCCGTTGCATCGCGGCGTCGCTGCCGCCGCCAATCAGCAGCAGCCGGGCCGACCGGTCGCGACGAACCAGGCGTGCGAAGATCGCAAGCAGCCGGGGGTGATTCTTGGCCTCGCGAATTCCTCCCACGTGAACGTAGAGCGGCGCGCCGGCCGGGACCGCGAATTCCCGGCGGACCGATTCGCCCGTCGCGGTGACGACGAAATCGGCCGGATCGATCCCGTCGTGAACGATCCGGCATCGCGAGTCCGTCTGCCACGACTGGCCCCACACGGCCGTCAGGGCAGCTCGGCTGACGCCCGCTATGTGCGTCGCGTGCCGATCGATCAGACGCCGCATCGCATAATGATACGCAGTTCGCACCGGCCCGTATCGCCGACCGTCTCTCGAACTGCGCAGCAGTGCCACGCGGACCGGCACACCGCATTGGTCCGCCATCCGCAGCACGATACCGCTATAGTAGAGCACGTGGGACTCGACCGCCCGGTAGCGACGTGCTCGCAACAGGGCCCAAAAACGTCGCCTAAAGCCGAGCACTCCTCGCCGGATCAGATGCACTTCGCCGCCCATTGCGCGGACCTTCTCGTCGAGCGATCCGCTCCGGCCGGAAAGGCAACAGAAGTGGAATTGATACTTACGCCGGTCGACGTATTGCATCAACTCCAGCAGGCGCAGCTCGGTGCCGCCACGATTGAGTTGGCCGACGACGTGCAGGATGTTGATGGGTTCGGTCATTTCAAATCACAGCGAGCCGCGGGGCTTGCCCCCGCGCTCTTGTCGGCAGTTTCCGCGGCTGTAGTAAGCAACGGCCCCGGCACACGCCAATGTCGAACAGGCGCTGCCGGCCAGCATGGCGACGGCGGCGCCTTTCAGTCCGTGCTGCACGGTCAACCAAGGCAACAGACCGACGAGTACCAGGATCGCGGCGCAACGGATCACCATGTGGGTCTTGAATCGCCGCGTGGCTTCCAACGCCACCGACAACGGTGCGCCGAGATAGCCCACGGCGCCGGCCACCGTCAGGTAGACGGCCAACTCGGCGTACGCGCCGAACTCGCTTCCGTAAATCACCGCCAGCAGCGGCCGCCCGGCAACGGCCACCACGAGCACGGCCACGGCACCGACGCCGCCGACCACTGCCGTCAATTTCCCCAATAACCGCAAATAGGCAGCCATGTCGCCCGCGGCGTAGTGTTTCGCCATCCGCGGGGCGGCCGACTGCCCGATCGCCGTGACCACCTTCGCCCCCACGACCGCCAGATAGACGATCGAGGCGAAGATGCCCAAGGCAGATTCTCCCAGGTAGTGGCCAACATAATAACGGGGAACGGCAGTGGCCAGAGCGGCCATCGCGAGGATGACACCCAACGGCAGCGATATCCACGCCAGCCGCAGCAGCGTCGAAGTATTCCAACACGGGCGAAGTCGCCCGACGCCGGACGCACGCAACACGCTTGCGCCGCCCGGTAGATCGTAGGCAAACAGCGCTACGGCCGCGGCCACGGGCAGTCCGACGACTGCCCAGACCACGTTGCCGGTACCGAGTACACCGGCCGCCAGCAATACCAGCATCAACGGAGCGCGAATCATCCGCGAGATCGCGATCCGGTCCATCCGTTCGTGACGCTGTAAGATCGCATAGAAAATGTCGCTCACCGACGAGAACGTTTCACCCACGCTCACCACGATGATAATCAGCGCCGTTTCAAGGCGGAACCCGACGACGACGGCAATGCCCGACACGATCACGAGCGATCCGATCGAAGTGATCAGCCGTAGCGCCAGGTAGTCGCCGAACCGGAACTCGCCTTTCGCGTCGGTGACCACGGCGGTCCGCAGCCCCAATTGCGACAACGCGGCGACGGGCGCGCAGACGGCAAACGCGAGCACGACCTGCCCGATCATGGCCGGACCACCCAGGTGTGCCAGCACAATGATCATCCCCCACTGGCTCAGCGCGGCGACGGCGTTACCCGTGGCGATCCAAGAGAAGTTCGACCTAAGCGAAAGCGGCGTCATCTCGCCGAGCGAGATGGCTACGGTGCCGTTCTCTGTGGATGCGGCAGTTCTCAAGCCGCCACCTCCCTCGATGCCGCCGGATCGGCCCACGCTGGCTCCTTGCCGTATCCGTATTGTTTCATCAACCAACCGGACAGAGCCCAACACACCCGGCGTTGCCCGAGCGACATCTTCTCGACCCACTCGGTGTCGGCGTGCAGCCGTGCGGGACCGCGCATCCGCATCCCGTTGCCGGCGATCGTGTGGCCCACCGACAGCGGCTCGCCGGCCAGGATCTTGCTGGCCACCGGCTCCATGTCCAGATCGGTCACCCGGCCAACGTCGGCCAGAACGTCGTCGGGCCGGGTAACGCAATCTTCGTATCGCACCAAGATCGATTTCGACGGCGGCAATCGGCGCCGGACCCAGGCCGACTGCAAGTTACCCACGTTCCAGGCCATGGCCGTGCGTCCGACGGATTTGCCCGGTTCGACCAGCCGCATCGCGCCACTGTCGTCCTTCTTGAATCGCTGTTTCTTCTCCGACCAGACCACGCCGCGACAATCTCGCACCAGATGAACCACCCGCAGATCGATTCCCGCAATGCTAGCCAGCAGCAGAGCACGTGACGCCCGTTTCGACGAATCGACGACGACCGGCTTGCCGCTCACCGCAAGGACCGCCCGATAGAGGGCCCTGGTTCGGCGCGCGTACTCGAGAAACCGCGGCGACCGGCGGCGGATTTCCGCAACCAACCGTGGCAGCCAGACACGACGCTTCTCCAGGCCGCGGACCAGTGCCGCGTACTGCCGCTCGTCCTCCGTGCCCGTCATCCGAGCCCAAAGCTGCCGAACCTCCGACCAGAACGGGCAATCGGGGGCTTGCTTGCCGCAGGCGCACTGCCGGTGATCGACCCAGCCGTTTTCCGAGACATTACACAGTTCGCCCACGCTTTCCACATCGCCATGATTGCCCAGGATCGTATCCAGAAGCGTGGATCCGCTACGGACGTTACCTGTAATAAGCACCACACGGATCGGAGCCTCAGCAACGTGGCCCTGCTCAGCAAGGTGGCCCGGGCGTCCCACTTGGACGCATTGCGTTTCCACTAGACCATCGGTGCTGAACTCCATAGAAATCGACTCCTAGCGACGGGTGACTCCCGACAACGCTGGTCCGCCGCACTTCTTACAGAGATTCGCCAGCGGGAGCCCGGCCGGCGCACACCTCCACCGGAACCCGGCGGCTGCGCAGACGGGCGGACGATATCGGGGCGGGAGTTTGGCTGAATTGCGGCCGGCTGTCAAGGGCAGAATCGGGTACGCTCGGGAGTCAAAATCCGCAATCGGCCCAACAGAAGACAAAAAGGACTATTCCCTCATTTGTCCCGTCTTGTCCGCCTGCCAGGTGCAGCCGGTGTGGACCTCTAAGGCGGTTAGCCAGCCGTTGTCGTAGCAGCGGGTGTCGATGCACTTGAGATGGCCCAGGTCGAGAATCTCGCAGTTCTTCTGCGATGTGTGGCCGAGGATGGCCGTCTTGCCGGAGTAATGCGGCCCGGGCGGTTGCTCGGCGATCGATTCCCAACGGAGTATCCCCGTCGGCAGATCTTCCAGCGGCTGCATGGGCCGATAGTTGGCATGGAGAAAAATGTGCGTTTGGGTCTCGTAGAACGGCCGACAACTCTCGAGAAACTCGACGTGCTCCGGCGGCACGCCCTCGGGCAGCTTGCCGCCGTAGGACGCGACCGTCGCGTCGCCGCCCCAGAATAGCCACTGGTTGTAGCCGGCGGTCACGCCGCAGCAGACGGCCAGCATCATCTCGTCGTGGTTACCCAGCAGCGGGATCAGCCGGCACTGCCCACGCAAGTCGATCAGCCGCTGGATCACGCCGCGGCTGTCCGGTCCCCGGTCGACGTAGTCGCCCAGCATCACAATCGTGTCGTCCGGCTGTGGATCGATCGCTTCGAGCACCACGTTGAGTGCCGTCAAGCATCCGTGAACGTCTCCAACCGCGATCGTGCGACCCTCTGCCAACGCCTCTTCTCCCGTTTGTAGTGACCGCATTTATGCGGTCTTAGCAATCCGGACCCGATAAATCGGGTCACTACGAACCTACCGACTCTCGATCGCGATCTCGGCCCAATAGCCGGCCTCCCACTTCCAGTCGGTCGGCTGGTTGATCAACTCCAGGGCAACCGACTTGCCGGCCCGGTCCGTCAGGTCGATCTCCAACTCGACCCAACCTTCGTCGGCCGTTTCCGGACCGATCGTCTTGTTCAGAAGCAGCTCGCCGTCGGCCTTGGCAATCAACGTCCAATCACCGTCCGGATGATGGCCGACCACCAGCCGCAACGTGCTTTTCTTACCGTCGGGCAGGTCCACCTTTCGGGCGAAGACGCAGCCGACGCCGCGGCTTAACGGGTGCGTCATCAGCACGTTCTTCTTGCCGCCGAACTCTGATCGCAAACCCGGCTCCATGTCGACCCCGCACTTGGTCAGTTTCCAGCCGGGAAAAACCTTGTCGACCTGCTGCTGGAGGTTCTTCGACTCGGTGGTCGACCCGATTTTCTCCATCTCCTCCTCGGTAAACCTAACGCCGGCCGGCGGGCCGGGCTCCCAGCACTGTTCGAGCTTGCTCGGCTTAGGTGCGACGACGGGGATCACTAGCACCTCGTTGCCCGCGGCGTCCTTCTCGATCTTGCCACCGGCGCGAACCACCGCCTGCCGGACCAACTTCTCGTTGACCGCGATCAGCCTGGGGAAGTTGTAGGCCGTGTGGCTGAAAACGCCTTCCGGGTCGATCGCCGAGGTGAACTTCTCGGGCAGCTTCGCTCTGCCGATGACCGTGCCGAGCACGCCGCCCGAGTTGGCCGGGTTGCAGTCGGAGTCCTGTCCGCAACGGGTCGAGATGACAATCGTGCGGTCCATGTTGCCACCGCCGTAGAGCAGGCCCATCACGATGTAGGCGGCGTTGATCTTGGCGTCGATATTGAAGTCGCCCTTGTCGCACGAGCCCTTGCGATAGTCGGGATTATCCTGATACTTCGCCTCGATCAGCGCCCAGGTCTTCTCCCAGTCGTCGGGGTTCGCCTTGTGCCACTTCATCGTATCGCGGATGCACTCGGCGTACTGACTCCCGGCGGGCACGCACTTCAGCCCGGCCTCGACGAGCTTGCCCGGGTCGTCCTCAAAAAAGGCCTCGGCGTACATACCACCGACGAACTGTCCGCCGTAGCGCCCGTCACCGTAGTTCATCAGCCGCCCGAACTTCTCGCCCAATTCGATCGCCACGTTGGGCATCCCCGGGGCGA
>JABMRB010000913.1 GCA_013202865.1 Candidatus Nealsoniibacteriota bacterium
GCCAGGGTCTTGTTGTCCGTCAGATCGTTGATGCCGACGACCTCGAACACATCCGGTCTGGCCATCAGGCCACGAAACGTCAGCCGGCCGATCCGACCGAATCCATTGATACCAACACGAATTGCCACAACTTTTCTCCTTCTAGGAAAGTACAGACCCCCCTACAGCGAGGGGGCACGTCTTATGATTCGGTCGCTCTGGGCGACCCTGTAGGCAGGTGTAGAACCCGGCATTATACTGGGGCGGGCATCCGCCATCAACCACCCGCGAGCGATTGTTTTGCAGCCGGCCGGCCGACCCGAGTGGCAGCTTCCCGACGGGGTTCCTCCCGGTGTGTGGCATTACACGATGGCGGAGCACATCGCGGAGCAGTACGACGAGTATTTCGCGAAGAATCGGCTATTCGAGTTCGACGAGCAGGTCCTTGCCCGGCATTTCACGCGGCCCGGGCTGGTGGTCGACCTGGGTTGCGGGACCGGGCGTGCGTTGGTGGCGCTTGCCCGGCGTGGGTTTCGGGGCCTGGGGGTCGATCTCTCGCCGGCCATGCTGCGGATCGTGGCCGAGAAGGCCCGGGCCGAGAACCTGCCCATTTCCGTGTTGAGGGCGAATCTGGTGCAGCTCGATTGCCTGGCCGGAGGGTCGTTCGATTACGCCGTCTCGCTATTCAGTACGCTGGGGATGATCCGCGGGCGGGGGCACCGGCGGCAGGCACTGGGCCATGTGCGTCGGGCGTTGAAGCCGGGGGGGCTGTTCGTGTTGCACGTCCACAATTTCTGGTTCAACCTATTCGACCCGGTCGGCCGCCGCTGGTTGCTGGGGCATTTACTCTCGGTGCCGTTTCGCCGCGGAGAGCAACGGGGCGACAAGTTCTTTCACTACCGGGGCATTCCCGAGATGTTCCTGCACACGTTCACCCTGGGCGAGTTGCGTGGCGAATTGGCGGCGGCCGGCTTCCGCATCAAAGAGTTGATCCCGTTGGCCATGGGGCGGCAGCGTCCGTTGAGTTGCCCGTGGCTGTTCGGCCGGTTTCGGGCTAATGGGTGGATCATGGTGTGTGAGTAGGGAGGACGGGTCGCAGGCTGGCTTGTAGTAACTGCATTCATGCAGTTCTGGAAGAAGAAGGACCCGATGAATCGGGTCACTACGAACCAATCCTCCCCTACTCCGGCTGAACCCCGCTGGGCTTCGGGTTCTTCTCGTCCGGTTTCTCGGGCTTGTCGTCCGGTCCCTCGGGTCCTTCGGGCTGCTCGGGCGGTTTGGTCCGCACGGGCTTCTTCTTTCGCGGACCGGTCAATGGATCGCTCAACACGATGCTTAACTCCGACGCCTTGGCGCGGCCCATCATGCCTTGGGGAAACTGGCCGCGGGAGACCGTGATCGCATCGCCCTTCTGGACCACCGAGTAATCGGCGAAGTCGACGTTGATCTGCGGGATGTCGGCCAACTCGATCTGCACTGCTCCGCGACCGGCGTAGACCGTGTACTTATCCTTCCGCACACTGGTGATCCGCCCATGGACGGCGTACTCGCCGGCGACCGGTCCCTTGGACCGGGGCTGCGGATTCGCCGCACCGGCCCCGAAGGGGTTGTCGGCGGCGCCGGGTACGGGCACGGAGCCGACCGGCCATATACCGATCTGTGCCTGCTCGGTCGGCGTGAAGATGGTCAGTTTGCTGACCGGTGCCTGGGCCTTGCCTCGTTTGTCCAACTCGACGGAGAACTGGACGAACAGGCCGGGCCGCAGGAAGTCGGCCTCGGCCGTACCGGTAACGCTGATTTTGGACTTCTGGTCGACGAAGACGATCCAGGTCTGATTCGTGTTGGTAAGCATCTGGATCGCGCCGAACTTGACCGCCTGCACGGTGCCTTGTGCAGCAAAGGGGGACATTTGCGGTTTCGCCCCTCCACGACGCTGCTGGGCTTGGGCCCCCGTGACGACAAGCAGGACAACAGACGCGGCGAGCAGCAGGCGGGAGAACATGGCAGGACCTCGCGGCAGGGGGAAGGAGTCTTCTTGTTCCGGCAGGGCCCGATGACGCCCCCGATCGTCCGAGCCCATCTCATCGAGCATACTCAAGGCCGGCCCGTTTGACCAGTCGCGTTTGGGGTAGCGGGGAGTGGGGAGTGATCTTAAGCGTCCCCCTCGAATTGACTGCGAACCCTGGTCGGCCGTGCGGGATCTTTCTACAATGAAGGGGCCCTCGCTCCCGTAGCTACGCTCGCCAAAGCGTGGTTTCGAGGGCAATTACCCACGGTCTGGCAACCGTAGCTACCCACCTAACCCCAGTTTCCACAATGACTTCCGACGATCGACCGATTACCGTACCTGACCTGATCGCGATGAAATCGGCCGGGCGGAAAATCTCCGTCCTGACGGCCTACGACTATACGATGGCCCGGCTCGTGGATGCGGCCGGCGTCGAGGCGATCCTGGTCGGCGATAGCCTTGGGATGGTTGTCCAGGGCCACGCCAACACGCTGCCGGTCACGCTGAAGCAGATGATCTACCATGGCGAGATGGTTGCCCGGGCCGTGCGGCGGGCGCTGGTGATCGTCGATATGCCGTTTCCGAGTTTCCATTTGGGGATCAACAAGTCGGTAGGCAATGCGGCCCGGATCGTCAAGCGGACCGGTTGCCAGGCCGTCAAGCTGGAGGGCGGCGGGGAGCAGGCCCCGGTGATCGCCGCGATGGTCTCGGCCGGCATCCCCGTGATGGGGCACGTGGGACTGCGACCGCAGAGCGTCCACCAACTTGGCGGCTATCGGGTGCAACGCGACGCCCAGCGGCTTCTGGCCGACGCCAAGGCGGTCGAACAGGCCGGGGCGTTCTCGATCGTGTTGGAGTGTACGGCCGCCGAGATCGCCGATCGCGTGACCGCCGAGTTGAGCATCCCCACGATCGGGATCGGTGCCGGTGCCGGCTGCGACGGCCAGGTGCTCGTGCTCAACGACCTGCTGGGCCTGACCCCCGGCCACGTGCCGCGGCACGTCAAGGCCGCCGCCGATCTGAAAGGCGAGATCGCCCGAGCGGTGACGCAATACCGCGACGAAGTTCGGGCGGGGACGTTTCCCGGCAAGGAGCAGACGTTTCGCTGATCGTTTTCGTCCGCTTGCGGCGATTCCGTAGGGTGCGTGCAACGCACCGCCGACTTGAATATCGAATATCGAACAAGGAGTGTTGAAGTAAGAAGGGAAGATGCGGCCCCACCGTACTTCACACTTCAACACTCCTTGTTCGATATTCGGATCCGTGGTGCGTTGCACGCACCCTACTTACTCACGCTGCACCGGGGCAGCGCCTTCTTCAGCGCCGCCACGCCCTCATCCGTAACCTGTGTACCGCTGAGATAGACTCTCTTCAGCGACTCGAAATTGTGCAAACGCAGGAGATCCGCGTCGGTCGTCGACGTGTTCTTCAACTCGATCGTTTCGAGCCGGGCGAGCGTTGCCAGGGCCTGCCAACCGGCGTCGCTCAGCTTCACGTCGTTCAGCACGAGGTAGGTCAACTTGGGCAGGTCTTTGAGATGCGCCAGTCCGGTGCCATCGATCTTGGTCTCGGGCACTTCGAGCCGGTTGAGTTCTTTGAGATCTTTCAACTGGGCCAGTCCGGCGTCGGTGACGTTGGTTCCGCTGAGCCACAGCCGCTGGAGTTTGACGAGTTTCTTCACGTGTGCCATGGCCGCGTCGCCGACCGGCGTGCCGTCGAGGCCCAGGTGCGCGAGATGCGTCATTTCGCCGACCGGTTCGAGCGCCTCGTCGTCGATTTTCATGTCCTTCAACGAGAGGTAGTCCAGGCCCGTAAGCGACTTGAGCAAGGCGAACTTCTTTCCTTGGATCTTGCTCTCGCCCAGATAGAGGCGGTTCAGATTGGTCAGGCCTTCGAGCCGCTTCAGCGCGTCGTCGTCCAGGGTCGATTGCTCGAAGGAAAGCGACCGGAGTTCGGGCAGTTGTTGCACGAGGTCCACACCGCGGTGGCCACCCTTCCAGTCGCTGCCGAGCTTGACCATGGTCACGCCGTCGGATTGTTGCAAGATGCTTCCACCGAGTTCACGGATCTGGGCGTAGATCTTCGCCTGCCGAGCCTTCTTCCAGCCGTCCACGATTGACGCTGCCCGGCGCCCGGCTGCGCGTTCGGGCACCTTGGCAATCTCTTTCAACGCCTCCATGGCCGGGTCGCCGATGGCGGGACCTTCGCGCTCGGCCAGTCGAACCAGGATGCGCAGCGCCCGGAAGCCGGCCTCCATGCTGCCGCCCAGCGCCGCGGCCTGCAGCGGCGCGATCACTTCCTTGCCGGCGGCGGTCAGGTTTTCGGAGGCCTGCTCGCGGACGTCGAAACGGTCGTCGTCGAGGTCCTCGATCCATTGCCGAATCGAGTCGGCCGACGCGGCGTCGGCCCCGATTGCGGTGGCCGGGATCAAGGCCATTGCGGTAACGGTCGCGAGCAATCGTATCATTTGACCGGCTCCTGCAACTCGTCAAGCAACAGTCGCAGCTCGTCGGCCTGCTCGAACAATATCGAACGTGTGTCGCCGAAGCCCTTGAACGCATTGCGAAAACGCTCGTTGTCCGGTTTCTCGGCGGTGACGTTGCGGATGCAAACCGCGACGATTTGCTTGGGGTGCTTTCTCGCAATCGTGCCGTAGATCTCCGGGTCCTGCTCGCCCGAGTCGCCGATCATGATGAACCGCCGCTGGGGAAACGCCGCCAGGATCGGCTCGATCGCCTCGGTCTTCGTCTTCTCCTGCGACAACAGCAGATTCAATGCCGACGCATCCGTCAGCCGGAAATACTTCAAGTGGAACGACCCGAGCGGATAGCCGTCCGGGCCGAATAGTGTGGCCAGTGCCGGGTAAAGTTGCCAGGGGCTGCCGGAAACGTAGTGAAAGACGATGCCCCGCGCGGCACAATCGCGATATAGCTCCGCCATGCCCGGCACCGGCTTGAACTCGCGCAGAAACGTGTTGCGAAGCATGGCCTCGTGGTCGCGGACCTGCGTGTGCTTGATCGTGTCGTCGACGTCGGAGATGATCGAAAGCCCCTGCGGAGCGATCAGTTGCACGCGCCCGGCAAAACGTCGCTCGTCGTTGCGGCGGGTGATCGCCTCGAACACCAGCCAGCCGGCCTCGGCCGTGGCGGGCAGTTGCAACGTCCGCGAGAAATGACCGTTGGCCGCCGACGTACCCGCCTCGTAGGTCTGCCCATCAAGGCGGATCGAGATGTCCTTACCGCGTTCGTTATCGACCAGGAACAGCCTGATCCGCCGCTGGAGGATTTTGCCTTCGTCGGTGTCCGCGTCGACGGCCAGTGTGGCGCGGATGGCTTCGACCAGCAGTCCACGCCGCGTGGAGTCTTCTTCGGGCTCGTAGATCACGCCGTGAACGGGCACGGTCCACGTCTTGCCGTCCGCGTCGAGATGCGCGTAGGTCGGGTAGAAGACGACGGTCTCGTCGCTCTTAATATCGGACTGACTGCCGGGTAAGACCATCACGACCGCCGGAATTACAATCACTGCGGCACCCAACAGCCCCATGCCGAGCAGGGTTTTCTTTCGCGACCGGCGACGTCCACACGTGCAGTCGCCCGAGTTGGTGGCTTCGGCTGTGGTCATGGCCAGTCCCTTCACCGAGTGGGTGATGCTGCTGTTACACTTATTGTACCCGGCGGGCACCCGGCGTGAAACCGGCCTGTGCGGCGGGCTCGCTCACCGATCGGGGCAATCCGGCCAGAAACTGCTCCAGTGCCTGGTAGTATTCGGGCGTTTGCGGGTCGTTGTGGTCGCGGCCGGGGATCGTGACGAAGCGCTTCGGTTCGTTGGCCGCAGCGAACAGCCGGCGACCGTGCTCGAATGGGATCACTCGATCCGCGTCGCCGTGGCTGTGCAGCAACGGGCCCCGGTAGTTGCCGATCTTCGCCAGCGAGTTGAGCCGGTTGTGCATGATGAGTTTCGTAGGAACCCACGACACGTGCTCCGAGGCCGCCTCGGGAAGCGACGTGAACGTGCTTTCGAGGATCAACCCCCGGGCACCGTCGGCGGCCGCCAGATCGACCACGACCGCGCCGCCGAGCGACCGGCCCATCAGGACAACGTCGCTTTGCCGGATGCCTTCACGATGGGCGAGCCACTTGCGTGCCGCCCGGGCGTCTTGCAGGACTCCCGCCTCGTCGGGCGAACCGCCGCTACGTCCGAAGCCGCGATAGTCGAACGCCAGCACGGCCACACCAAGCTGATCGTGCAGCACGCGAAGCACGTCGGCCCGGTGGGTCACGTTGCCCGCATTGCCGTGGGCGAAGAGCACGACCGCCTTGGGATTCTCGTGCGGGCAATACCAGCCGTGCAGTCGCGTGCCGTCTTCGGCTTCAAACCAGACGTCCTCCACGGCCAGGCCCGCGGGGCGCCAATTGCCCTGCGGATATCGCGCGGGAACGAAGACCATCGACTGTTCGAGTTTCGCCAAGGGGCTCATCGGCCTGCCGCCGGGCGTAGCACAACCGAGCGCCGCCGGTACGATCGCCAGGGCCAGCAGGATTCGCGTCGCCAAACCGCGCATGGAAGGCCTCCGGGAGAGAAGTGAGAAGGGCGGGGGAGGGTACGCGATGAGATAGAATGGGTCAAGGTCGCTTCTGAATAAGCTCGGCGAAGAAACGAACCGCAGAATATCGAACAAGGAACTCCGAATGTCGAAGGAAACGAGGGAGACACCCTGGCCGAGGGCGGAAGCCCGGGTCGCTCGCATCACCCCGGCCGGCCTGCTATAATATACGTTCCGCTGTCACTCCCCCCGAAGATGAGGTCGCCTGCCATGAAGTCTCTGCTACGTGCGTTGCCGTATCTGTTGATTGCCCTGTTGCTCTGTGTGCCGGCGATTGCCCAGGACGAGAGCGTTCGGCCGGGGATTAACAAGCCGTACGAGAACGCCGATCTGCAGGGGAAGATCAAACAGTTCGAGGGCGAGAACCGCGACATCGCCCGCAATCGCGACGCGATCGTCAAGGCCTGCAATCTGAAGCCCGGCCTGGACGTTGCCGACGTCGGCGCCGGCACGGGCCTGTTCACGCGGCTATTCGCTCCTAAGGTCGGCCCGAAGGGCAAGGTCTACGCCGTGGACATCACGAAGAAGTTCCTCGATCACGTCGAAAAGACCTGCAAGGAGAAAGAACTCGACAACGTGGTCATCGTCCACTGCACCGACCAATCGACCGAGTTGCCCGACGCCTCGGTCGACTTGGCCTTCAACTGCGACACCTACCACCACTTCGAGTATCCGTTCAAGACACTCGCGTCGATCCATCGGGCGCTGCGGCCCGACGGGCAATTGATCCTGATCGACTTCGAGAAGGACGAGAGCGTCAATCCCAAATGGGTAATCGCCCACATCCGCGCCGACAAGAAGACCGTCATCGAAGAGGTCACCGCCGCCGGGTTCAAGCTGATCGAAGAGGTCGACCTGATGAAGACCCAGTTCGTGCTGCGGTTCGAGAAGAAGTAGGGTTCTCTCCACGGGTGGCAGCGATGATTTTGCGGAGAGGACATAGCCACCCGGGGTCGGTTGTTTCGCAAAATCGTCGGTGTTGCTTGCAACGGGAGGATTGCGAAGACCTGCCGAGGCGGGGATAATGCGTCCATGGCTGAACGACTCCTCTTGTTACTGCGTAACACCGACGATTTTGCGACAACGTCTCACAAAATAGCACAGCGTTCTCCGCAAAATCATCGCTGCCACCCGCCCGCTCAACGACAACCCCGTATACATCGGAGCAACGAAATGATGAAGTACACAAGCTTGATCTTGGCACTTGCGATTGCAATGACCGCCGTAACCGCCGCGGCCGAACCGATCACCGCCGACGCGATCTACCAAGCGACCGGCGTGCAGGGCGGGTTGGTTGTGCATCTCGGGTGTAGCGACGGCAAACTGACCGCGGCGTTGCGGCCGTCGGATCGTTACCTGGTCCATGGCCTGGATACCGACGCCGCCAACGTGGCGAAGACACGCGAACTGCTCCACGCCGCGGGGATCTATGGGCCGGTCTCTGCCGATCGGTTCAATGGTCGGCAACTGCCCTACGTAGACAATACGGTCAATCTGCTCGTGTCCGACAACCCGGGCAACGTCACCGCCGAGGAGATCCAGCGTGTGCTGGCGCCGAACGGCGTTGCGTACGTCAAACAGGGCGACGGGTGGACGAAGACGGTCAAGCCGCGGCCGACGGATATTGACGAGTGGTCGCACTTTCTGCACGACTCCGGCGGCAACGCGGTGGCCAACGACCGGCAGGTCGGCCCGCCCAAGCGGTTGCAGTGGGTGGCCGGGCCCAAATGGTGCCGCAGCCACGAACATCCCAGCAGTGTGAACGTCGTGGTCACCTCCGGCGGGCGGATCTTTACGATCTTCGACGAAGCACCCTCGGGCGTCTATCGCAAACTGCCCAACGACTGCAAACTGATCGCCCGGGACGCGGCCAGCGGCGTGCTGCTCTGGAAGGTGCCCATGCAGCGGTGGCAGGCGGAGTTCGGCACGGGCACGGGCAACCGGTGGAACATCCATCACACGATCCCCCGACGGCTGATCGCCTGCGGCGACCGCGTCTACGTCACGCTCGGCTTCCTCGACTCGCCCGTCTCGGTGCTCGACGCGGCGACCGGCGAGATCCTCACCGAGGCGCTGTCGGGCACGGAAGGTACCGACGAGATGATCCTTTCGGACGGCGTCCTGATCGTGAAGATCACCGCCGGGCGATCGGTCGGGGCGACTGAGCGGTTTGGCAAGGAGGCGCTCGACGATCGGCTCGCGGCCGTCGACGTCGCCACGGGCAAGCTGCTTTGGAGCAATGAGAAAACCCGCGTGATGCCCGGTGCGCTCTCGGCCCTGGACGGTCGCGTTGTCTATCACAACATGGACGAAATCGTCTGCCTCGACGCCAAGACGGGCAAGCCGGCATGGCGAGTGCCGAACGACGTCCCTTCGAGCGTTGGCGGCGGCAACACGCTGGTCATTACCGACGGCGTGGTGCTCTTCCACGGCCAGGGCAAACCGACTGCCTCTGCCACTGCCGAAGGCGCGAAGAAGAAGCCGCAGGGCGGCCTCTATCTGACGGCCCTTTCGCTGGGCGACGGCAAGCAGCTCTGGCAACGTGGCGGCAAGCGGGGTCTGGCTGCCGCCTGCACGCTGCCGACGGATCTGTTCGTCGCCGGTGGGATCGTCTGGTGTGGCAACTCGCTGGATGGGTTCGATCTTCACTCCGGCGAGGTCCGCAAGACGCTCGCATTGGGTAAGACGATCTCGCCGGGCCATCACTACCGCTGCTATCACGCCAAGGCGACCGAACGTTTCCTGATCTGGCCCAAGCGGGGTGCCGAGTTCATCGACCTCGAAGGCGACGCCCACATGCGAAACGACTGGCTCCGCGCACCATGTTTCGGTGGGACGATGCCGGCCAACGGCCTGCTCTACGTGCCGCAGAGCCAGTGCTTCTGCTACCCGGGCGTGCTCGTCTCCGGCTTCCTCGCGATGTCGGCCACACCAGCCACCGACCTGAAACCGGCCACCAACAAGAACCTCCAGCGCGGCCCCGCCTACGGCCAAATCCCAAATCCCAAATCCCAAATCAGCAATCCCACCGATTGGCCCATGTACCGCTGCAACGTCCAGCGAAGCGGTTCGACACTAACGTCCTTGCCCGCCAAGCTGAGCCGGCAATGGGAGGTCAAGCTGGCCTGCCGCGGCTCGCAGCCGGTGATCGTTGGCAACCGGCTCTACGTGGCCGAGAAAGATTCCCATCGGATCCGCTGTTTTGATGCGACCGACGGAGCGGACCTCTGGCAATTCACGGCCGGCGGGCGGATCGACTCCACACCGACGTTCCACGAAGGCCGGGTGATCTTCGGATGTCGCGATGGTGCGGTCTACTGCCTCCGCGCCAGCGACGGGGAGCTAGAGTGGCGGTTCCTTGCCGCGCCCGATCCGCGGCGGATCGTGTCGTACGGTCAACTCGAATCGGTCTGGCCGGTCCACGGCAGTGTGCTGGTGCAAGACGGTGTGGTCTATTTCGCTGCCGGGCGGTCGTCGTTCCTCGACGGCGGGATCCTCGTCTACGGGCTAGACGCCGCCTCCGGTCGCGTGCGGTACAGTCATCACCTGGAAGGACCCTGGCCCGACGTCGCCACCGACACGGGCCGGCCGTTCGCCATGGAAGGTGCCTTGCCCGACCTGATCGTCAGCGACGGTAAGGACCTCTACATGCAGCGGATCAAGTTCGACGCCAAGCTCAACCGCCTCGAGACGACCCGCGAGAGCGACCTGGGCGAACTCGACATGGGTGCGAACCACCTGGTCGCCACGGGCGGGTTCCTCGACGACACCGGATTCGACCGGATGTACTGGATGCACAGTCGGCGGTGGCCCGGGTTCTACTTCTCACAGCAATCGCCCAAGGCCGGGCAACTGGTTGTCTTCGACGGGAGCACTACCTTCGCGGTGAAGTACTTCTACCGCCGGCACCAATGGAGCCCGATGTTTATCCCGGCCGAGCACGGTTACCTGCTGTTTGCCGACGACAACGACAACGAACCGATGTTGGAGGAAAGAGGCAACCCGATCAAGCGTATCGAGTGGTTGCCCAAGGAGACGCTCACCGACAGTCACCGCCGGGGCGGACGCGGCGCCGAGAAGGGGACCGGATACGTCCGCGCGAAGCCGGCCAAGTGGCAGAAGATGGTCCCGCTGCGGATTCGCGCCATGGTGCTGGCCGGCGATCGCCTGATCGCGGCCGGCTCGCCCGACGTGCTCGACCCGAACGATCCCTTGGCGGCTTTCCAGGGACGTGGCGAGACGCTGTTGCAGGTCTTCTCGGCCGCGGACGGCTCGCTGCTCGGTTCCCAACGGCTGGCGTCGCCCCCGGCGTTCGACGGCCTTTGCGTGGCCTCCGGGCGAGTCTACATGGCTACCCTTGACGGGAAGATTATCTGTCTCGGCGATCCGGCGGGCCGGTAGCAGCCCGCATTTTTTGTCGTAGGACGGATTTTCAATCCGTCTAGTTCGGCTCCGTTCGTAGTACCGCCTTCAGGCGGAAAACACCTTGCCAGGGCACGCCGAGATGCCCCATACTCCGGCTAAAGCCGGTACTACGAACGACGCACTGTCGACCTGCGGATCTCCGTCGACGACACGCCCTCGCGGAACCGCTCCGGGGGGATCTCGCGGCAGATGCTTCGAAGCACGTCGGGCAGATCGAGGTCCGAGAGCCGGATCAGGCCCGTGCCCGGGTTGCGGGCGAATACGAGGAACCGGCAGCCGCGCCCGGCGATCCGCTCTAGTGCCGCTCGGCAAGCCGACGGGTCGTCGCCATAGTATCGCTCATCGGCAATCCGGCGCAACGTATCGGTGCCTACGATGAACGTGGCGCCATGGAACAACCGCGATTTCTCCACAAACGTAGCTGCACGGGTCAACCATACCGGCTGGCATACCGGCTGGCATACCGGCTGGCATACCGGCTGGCAAACCGGCTGGCAAACCGGCTGCTCGGCAAACTGGCCCATGCGACGCTCGATCTCGTGGTAGTCCAGCGGCGGCTTTTCGACATTGACGATCGAGATCTCCAGCGACACGCCCACGCCGAGCACTTCCGCGGCGATCTGTGCCATGCGGCGGTGGCCGGCGTGCATCGGGTTGAACGCGCCGGGCAAGATCGCCTCGGCGGTGGCCTTGCCGCACGCGACCGATTCGACGTTGCCCAGCAACAGGTCCCGCCACGGCTGCGGCGCGACGGTCGCGCGGCGTTCGACGTGTTCGTCTTGCGAGAGGTCGAGTGGCGAGCGACACTCGACGCCGCACGCCTCGGCCACGGCTTCGAGCACCAGTTCGGACGCCAGCCGTTCCTCCTCGGCCCGGGTGCGGCGGCCCTTGTCCAGTTGCAGTGACCAGGTGACGGTGGTTGCGGCGGTCTGCACGGCCACGTGGATTCGATGTTCTCCGCGACGGGGTCGATCCGTAGTCAGGCCGGCCGTACACGCCACACCGGCAAGGTCTATCCCCTCCGGCCGATACTCCCGGGCACGAAGAAAGGCGGCCATCGCCATCGCCCGGGCGGTCGCCTGCGAGCAGAACGCGTCGGGCACGCCACCGATCCACCGCTCTAGAGCCCCCCGCGAGTAGGGCACGACCGCCTCCAGCAGCGTTCGCGATCCGCCCGGCACTTCGAGCAACCGGGCAAGGGCCCCGCTTCCCCCTCCGGAGAGGGACAGTACCATCTGTCCGGCTGAGGCGTGGATTTCTTGGACAAGTTGTTCCATGTTCACGGGCATGCCGGCAGTTTAGCGGGCGGCGCTAAAAACAGGAAGCCGCTTGCGGCTTAGCCTGTCATGCGAAAAATTGCTAAGCCGCAAGTGGCCGGCACCAGAAATCGTGAATTTCCACCTTTTTCCCTCGGAATTCCACAATATGCCCTCCAGACCGGCGAAGAACCCTCCAGACATCGGACCGGCGCTGCCGGCGTCGGTATTTTGTACATGGACGAATTCAGTTTCCCTTACACCACTCGTTTTGTTGGAGGACGCGGTTATGATCAAGAAAATGGTCATTGTTGGAGGTCTCGCCTTACTGGTCTGCGGACTGGTGTTCGGTACCAGCATGCTGAGCTACGTCAGCACGTCGGCCGGATACGTTTCCGAGTCGGTTCGCGACAGCGTGCCGGTCGGGTTCGAGATCGATCGGGCACGGGGCATGATCAAGGACCTCGCACCCGAGGTCGAGAAAAACATGAAATTGATCGCCAAGGAGGAGGTACGGGTTAAGCGGCTGCAAGAGCAGATCGCCCAGAGCGAGACCCGGCTGAAGAAGGAAAAGGACCAGATCCTACGGCTCAAGGGCGACCTCGAGAGCGCCCGGGAAACCTACGTGTACGCCGGCCGCGACTACACGGCCGAGCAGGTCCAGGGCGACCTGGCCAACCGATTCAAGCGTTATAGAACGGGTGAGGCCACGCTAGAGAGTTGGGTACAGATCCTCGGCGCCCGACAGCAGAGCGTCGCGGCCGCCCGCGACAAGCTCGAAGGCATGCTGGCCGCCAAGCGGCAGCTCGAGGTCGAGGTGGAGAACCTGGTCGCCCGGCAGCAGATGATCGCGGCGGCCAAGGCCACGAGCCAGTACCAGTTCGACGAGGGCCGCTTGGGTCGGGTCAAGCAGTTGGTTGCCAACTTGCAGACTCGGCTGGACGTGGCCGACAATCTGGTTCGCGCCGAGACCCGGTTCCACGACGAGATTCCGCTGGACGAGCCGATCCAGGAGGACATCGTCAACGAGGTAACCGACTACTTCGGCCAGCAGAGCCCGGAAGCCGAGACCGTCGCGTTGGACTAAGCCAGCAGGGGTTCGTAGTGACCCGATTCATCGGGTTTCGGATTGGAAGAACCGCATGAATGTGGGCACTACGGACCAAAACTACGAACCAGAACCGCATGAATGCGGTCACTACGAACCAGAACCGCATGAATGCGGTCACTACGAACCAGAACTACCGACGTTGACGCTGATACCATGTACGTTCCGGCAACCAGACTGCAGGGATTGATCGCGATGGACTTCCGCGGTACGCACGCACCCGATCGGTTCATGCTTTGGGTCGACGCGGTGGGTGGCTACTGGGTCTGCACGGGCGACGAGATAACGCTCGGACAGCCCGTGGGCTCGGGCGTGAGCGACGTGCCGATCCTGGGCGACCTTTCCAGGCGGCACGCCCGTATCCGCCGCGATGGTGAAGGGTATTTGATCGAAGCGATTCGCGAGGTGTGGCTGGACGGCCGGCCGGTGGCGGGGGTGGCCGCCCTGGTCGACGGCAGCAAGATTACGCTGGGCTCGGCGGTGAAGCTCGTGTTTCGCCGGCCGCACGCCCTGAGCGGGACGGCCCGGCTCGACTTTGTCAGCCACCACCGCACGCAGCCGTCCGCCGACGCCGTGCTGATGATGGCCGACGCCTGCATCCTGGGCCCCGGCCCGCACAGCCACGTGGTTTGCCGCGACTGGCCGCACGAGGTCATCCTGCACCGCCAGGACGAGCAGCTCTATTGCCGCTCGACCGGAGCGTTGCAGATCGACGGCCGGCCCTGCCGTGGGCGGGGACGCGTTTCGGTCGGCTCGCAAGTGCAGATAGAGGGTTTTTCGCTCTGTTTGGAGGAGATTCGGCCGTAAATCCTCGAGACGAGGGAACCCTGGGAGACGGCCGGGCATCCGTGATACAATAGAGGAGCGCCCCCATGGAAAAACAAGTGGAATTTGTGGAACTGGACGGTCAGGACGAAATGGACGTTACCGCTGCCGATCCCGACGACCCAACCCCCGGCGACCCGGCGACAGATCGCCCGGCGACCGATCGCTCTGCGCCCAAGGCGCGTCCGGCGGCAAAGTTCGTCTATCCGGGCGGGTCACAGCCGCTGGACGGTTATACGATCAAACGAGGCGTCGGCCACGGCGGCTTCGGAGAAATCTACTTCGCCGTCAGCGACGCCGGCAAGGAAGTCGCGTTGAAACTCATCCGCCGCAACCTCGATATCGAGCTGCGCGGCGTCCGCCACTGCCTGAACCTGAAACACCCCAACCTGCTCTCCCTGTTCGACATCCGCGAGGACGCCCGGGGCGACACCTGGGTGGTGATGGAATTTGTCGCCGGCGCCTGCCTGGCCGACGTCGTTGCCACCCATCCTGACGGCCTGCCCACGGAAGAAGCCCTCACCTGGTTTCACGGTCTGTCCGCCGGCGTGGCCTATCTGCACGACCGCGGGATCGTCCATCGCGACCTGAAGCCGGGCAACATCTTCTCCGACGAGGGGATCGTCAAGGTGGGCGACTACGGGCTGTCAAAGTTCGTTTCGTGCAGCCGGCGTAGCGGCCAGACCGAAAGCGTTGGAACCGTCCACTACATGGCCCCCGAAGTAGCCAACGGACGCTACGGCAAGGAGATCGACATCTACGCGCTGGGCGTAGTCCTCTACGAATTGCTCACCGGGCGCGTGCCGTTCGAGGGAGAAAGCGTCGGCGAAGTGCTGATGAAACACCTCACGGCCAGACCTGACGTCTCCGCACTGGCCGAGCCCTATCGCAGCGTGATCGCCCGGGCGCTGGAGAAGGACCCGGCCAAGCGGTTCGCCTCGGTCGGCGAGATGACGGCCGCGCTGCCGCAGCCGGAACATCCACAGCAGATTGCCGGCCAATTGCCCTCGGGCAGCTTCGGTTCGGCGGGCGCCGCGGCGGGTGTTGCGGGCGCCGCAGCGGGCCAAAGCCCGTTTGCTGAAGAGGCCGCGGCTGCAAGCCCGTTTGCCGAGGAGGTGGTCTGGGCGGAGACGGTCGACGAAGAGCCGATCTACATGGCCCTCCGCGATACGGTTCGCAGGGGCCGCGACGCCTGGGATCACGCGAATTTCGCCACGCCGGTCAAGGTCGTCATCCTGGTGATGGCGATGATCCTGCTGGCCGTTACGGCGCAGATCTGGCTGCCGCTCGGTGTACTTGCGTTGTTGTTCTACGGCGGATACCGGATCGTGAGAATGATTGTGATGCCCGGCGGTTCGTCGACGGTCAGGGTCACCCGGCCGACAGGTCCACCGCCGATACCGCCGGCGCGGCCGGCGCGGCCGCGTGTCGATCCGGCACTGGCCAAAACGCAGCCGGGAGGCCGGGGTCGCTACCGCCACCGCGAGACGCCCGCCCCGGCGATGGTGCTGAAGACGCCGCAGGAACGGTTGACCGAACTGCTCGGCTCGCTGCTGCTTTCGGCGGTGGTCGCGACAGCGATGTGCGTGGTGATGGTGTTGCTGAACAGCTACCAGAGCGCGACCCCGTCGGCCCAACAATGTGCCTGGCTGGGACTGGTGAGCGTGGCCGGCGCCTGGGCCGTGCTGATCCCGTCGAAACTCTGGGAGGGCGTCCAGGGCGAGACGACCCCGCGGCGGTTCGTGATGATGGTCGTCGGCTTGGGGCTCGGGGCACTTGCGTTCGGGGTGGCCACGATGCTGATGGTCGATCTGCTCCACTACCCCGAATTTCCCCACGACGGCGGTCGCCACTTTCCGTCCGGATTCTACGCCGTCGGGCAACCGCTGGCGATGGCTCAGATGGCCTGTTTCGGCACGCTGTTTCTCTTGATGCGATGGTGGCGGCAGGCCGACCCGCTGCGCAGCTCGCGGTTGAGTCTGTGGTCGGTTGTCGTCAGCGCGGCAGCGGCCGCCCTGGTCGCCGCTATCTGGGGCTTCCCGCAACCCTGGCTCATCATGGCCGCCGGTGCGATTTCCGTCTCCGTCCAGTTGGCCAGCCCCTGGGTCCATCCCCACCGGCGCTACCGCCGACAGCAAGCTTAGGAGGAGACTGCCATGGTATCATTTGTCGCATTGCCGTTGATCGGGCTGGTGCTCTTGCTGGGCCTGATTGGGTTCGTGGCCATGTTGATCCACCCTAAGACCCGCACAGCCGGGGTGGTGCTGCTGACGGTCGGGGGCGGGATGGTCGTTGCGGTTGCTTTCGTGTCCTACATGCACTTCGCCAGAACGCAGCGCACGGTGGAAGAGGCGCGAATGGAGGCCCAGTGGCAGGAAAAAACGCTCCAAAGGTCGCTTGAGAAACAAAGGGAACTGAACGAACACAGACACGACCCGGGGGTCGAGCTTCCCGCTGAACCCGAAACCGTTCCGGCTGAGCCGACCCCGAACGAGGCGACCGACCCGGCGGAGGAAACGACCAGCCCGCCGCGGACCACCTCCGGCCGTGTCCTCAACGGACTGCTTACGTCCTTGAGACAAGCGGTCGCGGAAACGAAAGCGGAGGAAGAGCAGCCCGCTCACACCGGATCCGACAGTGAGACCGTGCCGGTCGTGAAAGAAGCACCGGCGCCGATCCCCGTGCCGACGCCTCCACCGACGCCCGCCTGGGTCGGCAAGGCACCGCGCTCGGACGCGAACGAATACCGCGTGGCCATCGACGTCGGTCCTTGCCCGAGCTTGACGCAGTGCGAGGCCGAGTTACCCGCCGCCGTCGAGCGGGCGGTTGCCCAATACGTCGACAAGACGCTCGGCCATGGCGGTGGAATTGCCGCCGAGGTACAACTGCCGACGAATTTCATCGAAGACTACAACATCGTCCAAGAGCGGTGGACCGAGCCGTTCGTCTTCACCAAACCGATCGAGGGCGACGACGGATCGTGGACCCAACTGCACGCACTTTTAGTCTTCGACGCCGCGGCCCGGCAACAGATCGACCAGCAGTGCAAGAGCGTGATCGTTGCCGACCGGCTCTGGTACACCGGCACCGGCATCGCGGCACTGCTGGCCGTCTTGGCCGTCTTGTTCGGATGCCTGAGGATCGATCAGGTCACTGCCGGATCGCATCGCGGACTGCTGGTCACCGCTGCGGTGGCCGCGGTGGCGGCGATCGTTGCCGGCGGATACTTCGCGCTGCGGCCGACCGCGCCGGAATCACTCACGCCGGAATCCATCGCAACGGAGCACTTCACCACGTCGGGTCCTGCGTCTGCCGTTGCACCGGCAAGCGAGGACGGGGCCATGGCGGACGGCGCCGCGGAACGGTCTGCCGCCGGCATGAGAGTGAAAGTGATACTGCTTCCGATCGCCGCGGTGGTGGTCGGTCTGCTCGTGCTGATGTTGGCCGCCAGGCGGACCCGGGCTGCGGCCCTGGTGTTGCTGGGCCTTGTTGCCGCCGGCGTACTGACCGCAAACGTCCAACTGGCCGAACCACTGACCGGATCGTTGGCGTCGGTCGGCAGCATGGAACTGGCCGCCCTGATCGTGCTGGGGGTGCCGATCCTGTTGATCTCGATGTTCTGCCGAGAGGGCTGGGGTTGGATCCTCGGGTTCCTCGTTTGCATGGCGGCCGCGGCGTTTCTCACCCCGCCCGATCCGTTGAGCATGGTCGTCGTGGCCGCCCCACTGTGCGGCGTCTATGGGGCGATCGGCCTGGCGTGGCAGTCCCATCGAAATCGAAAGACGGCAGGCGAACCCACGGCAACCTAGCGCGAATTCGCGGCGCCCCCGCACTGCGCTGCGGGGGGTGGCTTTTCACACGCGTTGTCCTGGCGATGACTCTGTGGTAGCATAGAAAGGAGCCCAAGCGAAACCCCCAAGTGAGAACCCTTAGGCGGCCGATGTCCCCAACCAACCAATCCGACAGCCTGTTGATTCAGCAGATCCGCCAGGGTGAGGCGGACGCCTGGGGCGAGTTGATTGCGCGGTTCGAGGGTCGCCTGCTGGCCTACGTCGACAGCCGGCTGCGGAACCGGGCGGCCTCGGAGGATGTGGTCCAGGAGGCGTTCATCGGTTTCCTGACCAGTCTGCCCAACTACGACTCCCGCCGCCCGTTGGAAAGCTACCTGTTCTCGATCGCGGCCCACAAGCTGACCGATCTATTGCGGCGCGAGGGCCGGCGTCCGACGCTGCCGTTGATGCCCGAAGGGGCCAGCGGCAACAGTTGGGAGCCACCCGGCAAGGCCCGCATGGCCAGCAGCATCGTCCGCAGCGGCGAGCGACGCGGCCTGGAACGCTCGGCCCTGACCGCCGCGGTCGGCGACCAGATCGAGCATTGGCAGCGGCGTGGCCAATGGCAGAAACTAATGTGTGCCGAGCTACTATTCGTCCGCGGCCGGGCCAACAAGGACGTCGCCGCCGAGCTGGATATCACCGAGCAGACGGTAGCCAACTACAAGTTCGAGTTCCTCGCCAAACTCCGCACCACCATCCGAAACCAAGGCCTGCCCGAGGAAGTATTCCCGGAACTGTACGAAGGGGAATGACATCACGGAAATGACGAAGCACGAATGACGAATGA
>JABMRB010000097.1 GCA_013202865.1 Candidatus Nealsoniibacteriota bacterium
TCTTGGTCTTGGCCGTGTAGTGGGTGATCACGACGTCGATCACCTCGGGAATGGTCTCCATCATGTACTTCAGCCAGGGCAAGTCGTGCGACGAGATGCCGGTCATCCGGGCCTTACCCGACTTCTTCGCCCGGCGTAGTCCCTCGGCGATGCCGGCCGATTCGGCTTCGTCGTGCGGGAAGATCCATTTGCCGTCCTTGTCGCGATGCCCGTCGACGCCGCAGACGATGCGGTAGAGATCGACGTACTCCTGCTTGCAGACCTTCAGCGAGTCGTCGAAGACGGCCATCAGCGAGTCGCCGTTGCACTGATTTCGGTTTCGTGCCTCGCGTTCGTACCAGGACCAGCCGAGGTACATTTTGTCGCGTCGGCCTTCGAGTGCCTTGCTGTACGCCTGGATCTCGGCGCCGGTGCAGGCGTCGATGTAGTTGATACCGCGTTCGATGCATCGCGTGACGACGTCGCGGCGATTCTTCTGGAAGCCCGGGTCGTTGAGATTGGCGCTGAGCCAACTGTTGCCTTGGAAGATGCCGGGCACCATGGCGTTGACCCGTTTCCAATGGCCACCGAGGCAGACGGCCGAGACCATCCATTCGGTTTTGCCGCAGCGGCGATACTCCATCTCGGATTTGTAGTTAAGGATACCGCCCGTTTCGGCCTCTTCGGCATTGCCGACGTTGACCACCCCGGACGCGGCAACGCCCGCCGCCAGCGCCGCCGCCGAAACGGCCGTCTCTCGAACGAACTCACGACGGGTCAAATTGTCCTTGGCCATTTCTGACGCTCCTTTGAGAGAATTCACAGAGTGCGGGGATCGAACGTGTATTGCAGTGTATCGGATCGGCCGAGATCGTCCAGGCTAACCACTGAAACCTGACCGGAGCGGGTGCCACCTCGGCCGGTAGCTTCAATGCGACGAGCGAAACGCCACCGCAGGGGGGGGCGTGATGGAATCGCCAAAGTTCCCCTGGAATCGGGGCCGATCTGTAGACTCTTGGTCCATCGCAGATTCGTGTCCCCGACGGGTGTTAGCCGTTTAACGTAAGAGTTGATCGCCATGCCACCCGAAATATGTACGTGGCACCCCCTGTATCGAGTGGTGTATTACCGATCTGGCCGCCTTTGCACGGTCGGGCCGGCATGATACACTTAGGGGTTCTAAACTGAAGGCTGAAGCAAATGATGGAGTCAGACTGATGGCAAAACCACAGCGAAAGATCAAGAAGGCCAACCACGGCAAACGGCCGTCCAGTTGCAAGGCCCGCAAGGGAAAGCGTCGGGCGGTTCGCACCTAGGCAGCAATGAAATCTTGGCAAAGGAGTCTGGTGTGGTCCGCAAACCGCTGATCCTCGATTTCTCCGAGTACGACCTGGACAACGTGGTTGCCGATATCGAGGAGATCCGGCGCTACAACCGCCAGCGCTACGAGATGGAGCAACTCACGACGGTCTGTTACGAGTGTACGGATCCGCATACGGTCGTCGGCTACAAGGACCTTGGGCCGGACGAGTTTTGGGCGCGAGGGCACATGCCGGGGATGCCGTTGATGCCGGGCGTGATCATGTGCGAGGCGGCCGCCCAATTGGCCAGTTACCACACCGGAAAACAGAATCTGCTCGGCGGGGGGCTGATCGGGTTCGGCGGTCTGGAAGAAGTTACGTTCCGCGGTATGGTCCGGCCGGGTGATCGGTTCGTGATCGTCTTACGGCTGCTGAAAGTCCGCCGCCTGATCGTGACCTGCGAGTTCCAGTGCTTTGTCGAGCAGAACCTCGTCTGCCAAGGCATCATCAAGGGAGTCAGGTTGCCGGTCGATGAACTGAGGAAATGACGAAGCACGAATGACGAATGACGAAGAATCTTCATTTCGTCATTCGTCATTCGTGCTTCGTCATTCTACTTGCCCATGCTTATTCCGTTCCACGACGACAACCCTACCAAGCACGCGCCGACGGCTACGTATGCGCTGATTGCAATCAACGTGGTGGTGTATCTGTGGATGATCCAGCTTCCCCAGTTGGACCAACAGGTGCTCGTCTATCGGCGCGGGTTCATGCCGGCGCGGATCGGGCAGTTGACCGACCCCAACAAGCAGCTTCCACCGGTCAAGGTTCGCACGGGAAAAGTGCTTGTCGACCGGCGCACGGGCAAGGTGATCCAAGAAGAAGTCAAGCTGTTGCCAATTCCACCGATCCGCAATGAGATCCTGCTCTCGCTGCTGAGTTGCATGTTTCTGCACGGCGGGTGGATGCACCTGTTGGGGAACATGTGGTACCTGTGGATCTTCGGCGACAA
>JABMRB010000914.1 GCA_013202865.1 Candidatus Nealsoniibacteriota bacterium
ACCAAATCCACTCGCTTGCGCTTCGAGCTTGTATCTGTCGCATTTCCCGCAACGGCGGGACCTACTCCGCGCGCACAAACTTCTGCGCCTTCTTCCCCTGGATATCGCCGGCGTAGATATTGCCTTTCGAGTCGAGCGCGATCGCGTGTAGCCAATTCACTTCGCCCGGTTTTTCTTCGCCGTTCTCGCCTTTGGGGATGGTCCAGAGCTGCAACAGCCGGCCGGTGCGGTCGAACTTCATGAAGACCTGATCCTTGGGCGGGCATCCTAACAGACCGCCGTCGTCCGGCCAGATCATCGCCGAAGAACCGCAGGCCCAGATCTCGTCGTCTTTGGTGACGCACAGACCCCATGGCACGAGCAGGTTGCGCCATTGGGCCAGGAACTTGCCGTTTTGATCGAAGACCTGGATGCGGGCGTTGCTGCGGTCGGCTACGTAGAGCGTGCCTTGCGAATCGACCACGATCGAGTGTACCAGATTGAACTCGCCCGGCCCGGTCCCCGGCTTGCCCCATGCCTTGACGAACTTGCCGTTGCGATCGAAATGCACCACGCGGCTGTTGCCGTAGCCGTCGGAAACGAAGATGTCGCCGGCCGGTGTGATCGCCATGTCGGTCGGCTTGTTGAAGTGGCGCGCGTCGTCGCCCGATTCGCCGGGCGTGCCGAGCGTCATCAGCAGCTTGCCCTCGGGTGTGAACTTCATGACCGTGTGGTTCTTCAAGCAGGTCACCCAGACGTTACCCTTAGGACCGATCCGCAGGTAGTGTGCCGTGCCGATCACGTCCTGGCCCCATCCGCGGATGTACTTGCCGTCTGCCGTGTAGACCTGCACGGGCGGGTTTGCCCGCGTGTGCAGATAGATTTGGTCCTTGGCGTCCACGGCCACGCCAGCCATCTGGCTGAACTCGACGCCGGCGGGCCGCTGCGGCCAGGCCGGATCGGCCTTGTACGAGACGGTCATGTTCACCCGGGCAGAAGGCGCCGCCGAGGGAAGTTCGGCGGCGGTGGTGCTGCCGATGACGACCGCCGCGAGCAGGAGTGCTGCCAGCGCCGGGGTAATCGCATGGAACAGGTTGCGATGATTCGGTCGAGCGCGCATGGTTCGGTCTCCTTGGAAAGAGAGGGACGTTGAACGCGTGGGTCTCGTGCCTCGACCCACCCTACGGATCGGGTGCCATTCTACGGCCGTGGGGAACGGTCTGCAAGCGTTCGGTGCCTTGGTGTTTCGCGTAGCTGGATTCGCAAGAATTCAGTCAAATGCGGCCGCGACAGCAGGAAGCAGAAAACGGAGAACGGGAAGATGGGAAACGGGGAAATCGGCAGGCATAGGGGTTCCCTAGTCCTTACGAGATTGTCTGGCCGGCATCGGCCCTTCCTTCCCCCTCTTCCCTTCTACACCCCCTGCCCGCCGGCGCTCAGTCCTTCGCCTTCAGATCGTCGATCCGCTGGTCTTCGCGCACCATCTTGCGGGGGCCGCCATCCAGGGCCGTCGACCAGTCGTGAGGCTCGGCAATCTCCTCGAACTTCTCCAGGACGCCCAACTCCTTGGCGCGGTCGTAGATCAACTGCCAGGCACATTCGATGCTCGGATCGATCTCGCACTTGCCGTCCTTCGAGCCGCCGCAGGGGCCGTTGAACAACCGCTTGGCACAGCGGCCGATGGGGCAGATGCCGACAAACTCGCCCAAGCGGCATGCGCCGCACGCGGCGCATTTTTCGGTCCAGACGCCTTGCGACTGGAGGATGCCGATGAACTGCGTGTTCAGCGCGGGAAAGACGGGCGTCTTGGTGAATCGCTCGGCCAGCATCTGCACGCCGGCGCCGCAACCGAGCGAGCAGATAGCGTCGTAGTCGGCGACGCGCGGTGCGAGCAGGTCGATGAAGGCGTCGTCGCACTGCCGCTCGATCGTGCATTCGTCGATCACCATGTCGCCGCGTCCGATCAGTCTCATCGACATCCGCAGCGCCGAGCCGAGGATGCCCGTCTCGCGTTCGCCGCCGGCGAGGCAGACGGTAACGCACGTGCCGCACCCGACCAACAGGACGCGGTCGTAGTCCTTGATCATGTCGCGGATTTCTGGAATGCTTTTTCGATCGGCAACAATCATGACTGTTCTCCTGCCAGCGTAGCTTCGGCTTGTTCTGATATTTCATCGATGGCCCGGGCGGTTTGCTCGGCGTCGATACGCAGGGGGCTGAGGCCCAGTTTATCCAAACGGCCTCGCATCTCGATGACGATTTCGGCAAACCGCGGTCCGTCGGCCGAGGAAAGGTTGAACATCTCGACGCGATCGGGTTCGAGTCCGATTTCTTCGAGGAACTGCTTGGCCCGCTCGACCCGTCGCCGGGCCCGCAAGTTGCCCTCGAGGAAGTGGCATCCGCCTTCGAGGCACCCGGCCACGATCACCGCGTCGACGCCGCGTTCAAAGGCCGCCAGTATGTAGTTGACCTCGATCTTGCCGGTACACGGCAGCCGCAGCACGCGGACGTTGTGCGGATACTCCAACCGCATCGACCCGGCCAGATCGGCGGCCGCGTAGGCGCAGAAATGACAGCAGAAGGCGAGGATTACCGGTTCTGTATCTTTGGTTGTAACGGGGTCTTTGGTTGTAACGGGGTCTTTGGTCATGATTTGTGCCACCGGGGCTGGGCCACACCGACGTGCTCGGGATAGGCGGCCTCGACGGGTTCCTCCTCCGGTCTCTTGCCGAGTAGACCCTCGATCGCGCCGAGGATCTGCTGGTTGGTGTAGTGGCGCAGGGTGATCGCTTGGGCCGGGCATTCCGAGGTGCAGCTTCCGCAACCCATGCAGACGGCCCCCTGCACCTCGGCCTTGTTTTGCTCGCCGATCCGCGGGGCCATGTAGGGACAAATATGCACGCAGGTCATGCACGAGATGCACTTCTTCGGGTCGACCCAGGCGGTGACGCCGCCGATGGGCATCTCCTTGCGCGAGAGGATCGACGCCGCCCGGCCGGCCACCGCCTTGGCCTGCGAAATCGTCTCGGTGATAAACTTCGGCGCATGGGCCGTGCCGCAAAGGAAGAAACCCTCGCTGGCGAAATCGACCGGGCGAAGCTTCATGTGGGCCTCGACGAAGAATCCGTCGGCGTTCAGTGGCACTCGCAACAGATCCGAAATGTCCTGCCGATCGGCCCGCGGCACCATCGGCGCGGCAAGCACGAGCAGATCCGGTTCGAGTTGCAACGGGCGCCCCAGCGCCGGCTCCAGCGCCTTCACGCAAAGCCGCCCATCAGCGTCCCCCGCTGCCGGCGGCACGACGCTCAACTCGGGCGGGCGGTCCTCGTCGTAGCGGACAAACAGCACGCCCTTCTCCCGGGCCTCGCGATAGGCCGCCTCACGGAACCCGTAGGTCCGCACGTCCCGGTACAACACCACGATGCGTGCCTCGGGCCGCAGTTCCTTCAACGCCAGCGAGTTTTTAACCGCGCTGGTGCAGCAGACCCGGCTGCAATACGGCCGCTCTTCGTTGCGCTGCTCGACGCACTGGATCATCACGATCGTGGGTTTCTCGGGCAGTTCGATCGAGCCGCGTCCGAGGCGGTCGGAAAGCTCAAGCTGCGTCATCACCCGGTCGCTTTGCCCGTAGCCGTACGACTCGGGTTTGTGTTCGACCGCACCGGTGGCGACCACCACGACGCCGTGCTGGACTTCAGTTATTTTCTCGCCGGAGGTGATCGTCGTGGTAAACTTGCCGACGTGCCCGTCCACCTTCGAGGCGATCGAGTTCAGGTGCGTGGTGATTCGCGGGTGCGCGTTGATCCGTTCGACCGACTCGGCCAGCAGCGCCTGCACGTCGCCGCCGTCGAGCGTCGTGTGAAGTTGCTCGATCGTGCCGCCCAGATGATCCTGTTTCTCGGCTAAGTGTACGGGAAAGCCCTGATCGGCCAGAGCCAACGCGGCGGTCATGCCGGCGATGCCGCCGCCGATGATCAGTGCGGCGTTGCAGACCGGAGCGGTTTCTTCCTTCAACGGTTGCAACTGGGCCGTGCGTCCGGCGATCATCCGCACCAGATCGATCGCCTTGTCGGTGGCCCGTTGTGGCTCCGTGGGATGGACCCAGGAACACTGGTCGCGGATGTTGGCCATTTCGAGCAGGTAGGGGTTCAGGCCCGCGTCGCGGAGCGTGTCGCGGAAGATCGACTCGTGGGTCCGCGGCGTACACGAGGCAACCACCACGCGGTTGAGCCCCAACTCGATGATCTTCTCCTTGATCTGGTCTTGGGTGTCGTCGGCACACGTGTACATATTGCGTTCGGCATAGACGACGTAGGGGAATTTACGAGCGGCTTGCACGACGCTCTCGACGTCGACCACCGAGGCGATATTGCTGCCGCAATGGCAGATAAACACGCCGACCCGGGGTGGCTCATCGGCGATGTCGCGCTCGGGTGGATAGGTCTTTTTCAGCACGCGGGTGCCGCGGGCCGGCGCCAGCAGTTCCATTGCCCGACCGGCCGCCGCCGTGGCCTGCATCACCGTATCGGGGATGTCTTTGGGTTCCTGGAACGCGCCGCCGACGAAGACGCCCGGCCGCGACGTGTCCAGCGGCTGCAACTCGCTGGTCTGGGCGAATCCCCAGCGGTTGAGCAGCACGCCGAGCCGCTCGGCCTGCTCTTGCATCGACGCGCTCGGTTCCAAGCCCAGCGAGAGCACGATCATGTCGAACTCTTCCTCGATCTGCTTGATCCCTTCACCGGCATAAATCAGCCGCAGGTTCTGTGTTCCGGGCATCTCGTGGATCTTGGAAACGAACGAGCGGACGTAGCGGACGCCCAATTGGTTCTTGGCCCGGTCGCAATAGCGGTCGAAATCCTTGCCGAACGCCCGCAGATCGAGGAAGAACACGGTCACGTCCAAATCCGGCTCGTGTTCTTTGGCCAGGATCGCCTCTTTGGTCGCCGCCATGCAACAGACCGACGAACAGTAGTCGTTGCCGCAGCCGGAGTCGCGGGACCCGACGCATTGAATGAACGCCAGCCGCTTGGGCGTCTGGCCGTCGGACGGCCGGATGATATGCCCTTGCGTGGGACCGGACGCCGAGAGGATCCGCTCGAACTGCACGTTGGTCACCACGTTTGGGGCGAATCCGAAGCCGAACTCGCCGCGCCGCCGGGCGTCGAAGGCCTCGAAGC
>JABMRB010000915.1 GCA_013202865.1 Candidatus Nealsoniibacteriota bacterium
ATCCCAAATCCCAAATCCTACCCCCCCAATCCCTTCCCGAGGAATAATCCATGAAAATCGGTCTCGTTGGTTACCAGGGCTCCGGTAAGAGTACGCTTTTCGAGTGGCTTACCGGTGTGAAGCCGGATCCGGGCCAGTCTCACGTTACCCAGAGTGCCATGGCTACGATCCCCGAGCCGCGGATCGAGCAGCTCTGCGAAGTCTACAACCCGAAGAAGATCACCCGGGCCTCGCTCGAGGTGGTCGACACACCGGGGCTGAGCCGCTCGCACGAGGGCAACGCGGCCCGGCTGGCCCTGATTCGCGAGGCCGGGTGCCTGGTGCTGGTCGTGCCCGCGTTCGGCAAGTCCGATCCGGTAGCCGATCTGCGATCCTTCGAGGAGGATCTAATGCTGGCCGACATGGAGATCCTCACCGGCCGCGTCGGGCGGATCGAGGAGACGCTCAAGAAGCCGATCCCGCGACCTGAACGCGACGCCCTGCGGCACGAAGAGGATACGGTCAAGCTGGTGCTCGCGGCGATCGAGTCGGGCGAGCCGCTACGGGAAGGCGACATGACCGACGAGCAACTCAAGGTCACCCGCGCGTATCGCCTGCTAAGCGAGAAGCCCCGGCTGGTGATCGTCAACACGGCCGACGACGAAGAGGACCCGGATAAGCTGACCGGGCCGATCGCCGGCGTCGCATCGGTCGTCGCCATTCCGGCCGGGTTGGAATTGGAGCTTGCCCGGATGACGCCCGAGGACCGGCACGAATTCGAGCAGGAGATGGGCCTGGAGAGCGTCGACCGCGACCATATCATCCGCCGCTTGCTCGACGCCTCGGGCCAGATGCTCTTCTTCACCTGCGGCGAGAAGGAAGTGCGCACGTGGCTGTTGCGCTCCGGCGGCACGGCCGTGGAGGCGGCCGGGTCGATCCACACCGACATGGCCCGGGGGTTCATCCGCGCCGAGGTAATGACCGTCAGCGATCTGGTCCGGCTCGGCAGCGAGCGCGAGATCAAAGCCCAACACCTGTTGCGCCAGGAGCCGAAGGATTACGTCATCCAGGACGACGACATTCTCTTGATGCGATTCAGCGTATAGCGAGTCACCCCGTCCGCTGTCGCAAGAACTCCGTCAGGTTCTCCACGTCGTCGGAACCGACGCGAATCACGCGCCGCCCCATGGTCAGCTTCACGCAATCGAATCCCGAGATGTTGTAGGTCCATCCCCGGCCGGGGAAGTAGTGGATGCCCCAACCGTCGAGCAGCGTCGTGCGGTCGGCGTCGATCTGTGTGATTTCGTCGTAGCGAATCCGCTTGCCGAACATCGGCAACGGCCCATAGCGGACCGCCAGACAGTCGACCTCGTCGCAGACCGTCAAGTGATGGAACGTCGGCCCAAGTGCCCCGGTAAGCAGCCCGGTGCCGATCAGAATCCAAAACGCGACCGGATCGCCGCGGGCGCCCCACGCAACGCCCAGCATCAGCACGGTCGTCGCGTAGAGAATGTAATGGACCCACCCGCGTTGTGTGTGACGGTACTGCATGGCAGGTTTTAACTCTAAAACAATCCGCGAATCAGGTCGGCGACCACGACGTAGGCATTTCCCCAGGCCTCGCGGCGGAAGAACTGCACGTCCGCGTTCGGGTCACCGACGAACGGCCGCAGGGTCCATGCCATCTGCACCCCTACGAAAGCATAAATCACCAGCCATGTCCAGAGCATCCACCGGTGGCGCCGGTTGCGGCGGATCAACGGCCGGTAGTAGCCGCGCAACAGTACCTGGGCCCCCAAGCTGGCCACGGCGAACATCAGCAGATTGAAACGCAGCGCCGCCGCGTAGCTGCCCGACGAAGCGTACCAGACGGCCGTCAGCGGCGCCAGCGACGCGAGCACAATCGCCAGTCCCGCCTGGGTCGCCACCAACGCGCGAATCGCCTCAGCGAAATCACGCCGCAGCCCCAGCAACGTATTGAGCACGAAGAAACTGGGTAGCCCGATCAGAAACGTTACCGACAACAGCAGCGGAACCTTCACCGCCGCGTAGATCACTTGCCAGATACGCTCCCCGCCGACGCCGCCGAACGTCCCCAACACGGCCCCGTAGATCATGCCGAAGACGGCCACGTTCACCGCCAGCAGAACCAGCGAGGAAGGCACGCCGCCGGCCTCGACGGTACGGGTCCGTCGCCGCAGGATGTCGTCGGCGCGAAGGAGAAAACCGGTCATCACCCGCCCAGCGTAAAGAGGTCTAGCAACGCCCGCCACACGGCCTCGAAGAAGTTCGACTCCCGCGCGCGAAACCATTGGAACGGCCTAGTCGGCGATCCGATATACGGGCGCAGGATCCAGCTCATCTGGGCACCCACCAGACCGTACACGACAATCCAGCACGCGAACACCGTCTTGACGTGTCGCCCAAATATATGGCCTTCCATCCGATCGAGCGCCCCAGGCTCCTCGATTTCTGGTCGGCGGACCTCCTCGATCTCTGGTCGGCGGACCTCCTCGACCACTTCCGCGACGATCGGATCGCGAGTTGCGGACGCGTCTTCACCCGGCGCCGGTTCGTCCGCGTCTTCGCGCACCTGCGGCGATACGTTCTCCGGTTCGCGACAAACTACCCGCGAGGCGACGCTCAAACGGTGCAGCGTCTGCAACAAGAACGTCAGTCCCAATCCGCCGGAGAGCGCGAACACCGCCACGTTCAACAGGACCATGAACGGATAGCTGTCCGTGCAAACTGAGAAGAAGGCGACGATCGGCCCCAGCGAGGCCAGCACGGCCAGATTCACGCCGATCGCGGCAACCAGCAG
>JABMRB010000916.1 GCA_013202865.1 Candidatus Nealsoniibacteriota bacterium
CACCGGCAGTTTTAACAATAGATGGGACATCCCCCTTTTCGAGAATGGATCCGGTAGGCTCTGTCGTGATTTCGATCTCCTGTGCAAAGAGAGCACTGACGTGACTCTGTGACGCCTGTACAGAAGCGGTCGCGACGACCACGGTCGCAAGAAGTAGCTTTAGTATATTGTGTGTCATTCGGTGGTGTCCTTTAAAGTGTTTTTTCGATGTTTAGAACAACAGAACGCCGGCGGTTCCGCGGGCAGCGTCGCCGTCCATGCGGCAAGCCGCTCCATTAACTTATTTCATCTCATCTTACTTTGCGCGGCCACTCCATGTAGTCGCTTGCCTAAGCTATCTAGTTAAGTTCCTTGGTTCTAATGCGTCTCAATACTCTTCACTCTTGCTCACTCACCGCTGCGCTCTTGACAAACGCCATATTTGGTACGCCGAACATTGGGCCAATTGTGCCGTTATGCCCCGGTATTTGCACCACCCCTTTGCTGAACGACTTCACATAGACGGGATCCGTCTCTTCTCTTTCAGGCAACCACTTGAGGGTCATGTCCGTCAGAATCCAGCCTTCCGGCGGCTCGTAACCGCCCCGGTCGTGGACCGCAATGTACACGTCTGAATCCTTGTCGATTGTAAACGCGAAGCCCGGCGCGGGCTGATGACCGTCACCACGAGACATCGTCACGGTGCTCAGCTCTTTCAGTTCCTCGGGGATTTCATGGATCTCATATTTCGGATCGTCATCACTGGCTCTTCTGGATTCACCGCCCACGCCGATCTCTAGATCCGTTTCCTTCCAAGCAGGCACAAACCGGAAGGCGTCGACCAGAACGAGACCGTCTTCGGTACCCTGAGTCTGCACGGTGACGGCGGATTGGCCGTCGGCCTCGAAACGGAACGTGCCAACAGGATCAAAGTGACCGTTGCGTTTCCTTCGGGTCTGGTCAACAAGCACGGTGTCCTCGCCGTCGGCATGACGGATCTGTACCGGAACACGCTTGGAGTTTTCCGGCCTTTGCGGATAAGCGATCATGACTTTGTAATCACCGCTGCGCCGAATGATCGGCTTGAAGATGACGGATTTCTCGCCCTTGCCTGTTCCCTTGTCCTGAAGGTATCCCTGGTGGACGAACAGCCGGTGTTTGCTGAGTTCCTCCCATTTGCCAACACGCAGGGCATGGGTATCGTCCATAAGAATCGGTACGTCACGCCTGGGTTTGGGCATGACGTTGGGATACTCCTCGGGATGATTCTGCCAACGATAGGGGACATGCGTAGGGGATTTATGGTCGACAGTGCCACGATACGGGCCGTAGCCTTTACCGTCCCACTGGAGCACCTGGCCGTGTTCGAGAAGGCGTTCTTGGAGCCGTTTGACGTCGATCTCCTGAACCGCCTTGTCTTCATCGATCGCCTGGGCGGCAGCAACACCGGCGCTTTCGCCCAGAAGCATGTACTGTGCCTCCATCCGGGTCGCGGCATGAGCAACGTGGCTGGCCGAGAAGCAGACGGGAACGAGGAGATTCGTGCTTTCTTCTCGCTTGGGCGTAATGAAACGATAGGGCAATCCCCACGGTCCTGGAGAGACGAGTATGAGCGTCTCGCCCTCCGTGGCGAGGGTGCCGTCTTCGAGAACCAGCATACGGGCAAGGTGCATGTCGATGGCGTAGAAGCCGAGGCCGATGGAATCCGGAATCTCGGTCTGTAGTGAGATATCTTTCTGAGTGAGGACGTATTCACCGATGAGGCGGCGAGCGGCTCGAACATAAAGTTGCGGCGGCCAGCCCTTGGTGTCGGGGGCTTTCCCAATATCCATATTCACTTTCCTGCCGGTGAGAGCAGTGAGACGGCGATAATGTTCGACGTACTCACGCCAGATACGGGAGCGCTGTGCCCAGTCGCCGTCGGGATAGCCAGCCTGGAGGCCAGGAATCGCCCCCGTGAAGGGTTCGCGACGCGCATCGTTTCCATGCGGCCAAGAGACGGGGTACCCCGCGGCCTTGATGCGCTGGTAGAGTTTTCCAACCGGATCATAGAAGGATGCCGTGGTATCGGGAGGCGACATGGGGCGACCTCCGGATCGTGCCCAGAAGAACTTGAAATTATAACCATTAACTATCTCGCTGGCATCGCCGATCTTGCCGAGTGGTTCGGGGTCGATAAACGGGAGCAGCCCACTACTCGGATCATTTTCCACGTTGTACGGGGAGATGCCCGGGAAGCGGTGGACGCCGCGGACGCCGGCCAGCGACTCACCATACTGAGCGGCCGATTCGCGTCCAACAGTATACGAAACTTTGGCCATCGCCATCACGTCGCCTTCGTAACTGGCGTCAAGGAAGACGCGACCCTTGGCTATGACGGTTTTGTCGGAAGTCGGTCCTGCAGCGGGTATGCCGTACTCGTCAACCTTCGCATGTTCCAGCATGATGGAGACAATGCGGTCGCCGTTCTTGTCGACGCTGCGGACGCGGTGCTCGGTAAGAATCTGGATATTGTCCGCGTAGGGGCTCAGCAGTTCTTCAGCGACGGCCCGGTTTTCTTTGATGCAACCCTGATCGCCTTTGTATTTGCGAGTGCGATCAAACCACCATCCTGTCATACCGCCCAGGGTTTCACGAAACGGGAGATCCGCGTAGACAGTGAAGCCTGCGCCCAGTAAGCCGCCTAGATACGGCATATGTTCAACGAGCAACACGCTCCGCCCTTCTCGGGCGGCGGCCGCTGCGGCGGAGATCCCACCCGGGGTGGCGCCGTAAACCACAACGTCGGCTTCGAGTTCGACTGGAGGCGATTCGCCTAAGACGGCCGACGGAAAGAGTGCCATGATGGATATTGTTGCCAACAGTACTTTCCTGTAACTCATAACTTATCGCCTTTCAGGAGTTCCCTCACCCAACAGGAGCCGCAGACGCAGGGTTGCTGGCCGCAGGTTCCTTGCAGGTCGGTGTAAGGGAGCGGGGTGATGGCCGCGGCGACCAGTTGCTTGAATCGTTGGTACTCCGGGTGTTGCTCGGAGTCCCATTTCACGTCGGCGACCTGTCCCCAGCCGCCGGCTTCGACGGCCAGAGGTGCCCGGAGAATCGGGCTGGCGTCGG